>NZ_CP089211.1:3012500-3085000 GCF_021183825.1 Sinomicrobium kalidii
TGGGAGAAGGGACAAACCAGGCTGTAGACCTTGACCGTTTCGACACCTACTATCATCATATGTTTTTGTGGGACGATAATGAGAAAAAGATAGTCGGGGCCTATAGAATGGGACTTGGTGCTGAAATTTTTGCTGCTTACGGAATAGATGGATTTTATTTGCAAGACCTTTTTCGTTTTGAACCGGAACTGTATAAAATGATGAGTGAATCCATAGAAATGGGCAGAGCTTTCATAATTAAGGAATACCAGCAAAAACCAATGCCGCTTTTCTTGTTATGGAAAGGGATAGTGCATACAACCCTCAGACACCCCGAACACAAATATCTCATAGGCGGAGTAAGCATCAGTAATCAGTTTTCCAACTTTTCAAAATCGCTGATGATCGAATTTATGAAATCAAATTACTACGATCCTTATGTAGCCCAATACATTAAACCCAAAAAGGATTTCAAGGTAAAACTCAAGGATGTCGATAAGGATTTTGTTTTTGACGAAACCGAGGCAGACCTGAACAAATTTGACAGGATCATTGACGAAGTCGAACCGGGAAGCCTGCGTTTACCCGTACTCATTAAAAAATATATTAAACAAAACGCCAAGGTAGTCGCCTTTAATGTAGACCCGCTTTTTAACAATTCGGTTGACGGACTGATGTATATACGTATTGCCGATCTGCCGGAAAGTACGGTAAAACCCGTCATGGAGGAATTTCAGGAAGAACTGGAACGCAAATTCATGCAAAATAACGGAGACGGACCGGAAGAAAATGAAACGTCGTAGCCGCAGGTCTTTTGCTTTTAATTCCGAAACCTTTCAAAAAAGAGGTGTTTTTTCGATGAAGGGGTAAGTTTTTGATAAAAATCAGTCAAGTCTGCAAAGAATTCCGTAATTTTAGCGCTTTCAGGTGTTTTTATAGCTCAAATGATTATTAATGCATTGAGTTTAATAAAAACACTTTTTTCTTGTTGTATAAATATTAATTGAAATGATACCGTTATTCGTAATTAAAGGTGTCAGGCTTTGGCTTAAAGTTTTGTTTCAGAATGATCGAGAAAAATATTTTTTGTTTATCCACCCTTTTAATCCTTTGTTTGTTTTTTGTTCCCGGGATCTCGGCACAACAGGTTGAAAAAGATACAGTGCCCGAATGGAAAATTGGTTACGGGGACAGGGGTTTTGAGCTGAAATCGTCAGATAACCGATATCTCCTTCAAATACAAGGGCGCATGCAATTTCGTTTCGCAACTCCCGACGATCAGAACCCACTCACTTTTGATGATTATGATACTGAAAATTCCAGTTTGTTTAAGATAAACCGGGCGCGCCTGAAAGTTGGGGGAAGTGCCTACCAACCTTGGTTAAAATATTATTGGGAGTATGAGTTGAGAAGGTCCAATCTTCTGGATTTCCGGGTTATGGTTGAAAAATGGGACTGGCTGAAACTTAAAGTAGGACAGTGGAAAGTGGAATATTCCAGGGAACGCCGTATCAGCAGTGGAGAACAGGGAACGATGGACCGGTCTATTATCAACAGGCCCTTTACTGTAGACAGGCAGCAAGGGATAGAACTCTACGGAAGGCTCAAAAACAGAGGGATGCTCGACTTCAGTTACTGGGTAGGAATGTTTACCGGTACCGGAAGGGGGAGTGCGACCAATGATGACGGTAACCTCATGTATTTTGGCAGGCTGCAATGGAATATGCTGGGGGAGGACCTGGGGTTTGAAAGCAGTGATTTTGAATTCCATCCAAAGCCAAAAGCTATTATTGCCCTTGCCGGGGTAACCAACCGCAGTCCGTATACCCGATTCTCACAATCCGGAGGTGGGTTTTTAAACGGGTTTGAAGATGGTTCAATGGGACAATACAGGGTAAATCAATACAATCTTGAAACGGCTTTTGTCTATAATGGGTTAAGCTGGCAGTCGGAATGGCACCACAAGATCATTAAGGACAAGTTCACGGAAAATGATGCATCTACCACCATGGAAGGATTTTACCTTCAGGCGGGCTATCTGGGCAACTCTGCTTTCGATTGGTGGCCCAGACCACTGGAGATTGCCGGTAGGTACGCCAGGTTTACCCCGGATAATAATATTGATGACAATTTTCAGGAAGAAGCAACCCTGGCCTTTAACTGGTTTTTTAAGGAACACAAAAATAAACTGACCCTGGAAATCAGCCATTTTGATTATGAACAGGTAGATACCCGGATCAATGATAAAGTTCGGTTCAGGGTGCAGTGGGATATTTCTTTTTGAGCTATGACATCCCTTTTTTATTCCTGTTAAGCGGGAAGAACCCTGAAGGTAATCCACCTCTGATTACTCGTATATTACTACAAACCGACTCTTTACATTCATTTATTGTGATTAATTCACTAACAATAAGGGGGAGAAATTTTTTGTAGAGCGAAAAAAAAGCGGGATTTCACAAAGAAATCCCGCTTTGTGGAGTCGGAGAGAATCGAACTCTCGAATTTTAATTTTTTGTTATAGCTAAATAATTTTATTTCTACTGAAAAACAGTTGTTTAGGTGTTATTTTTATATTTAATAATAACTGTTTTGTATAAATAAATTGTACATTTGTGTCCGCTGTAGTGTCCGTTAATATAAATATCAATTATGTACTTTTATCTTAACAATCCTTCTTCAGAAAAAGACCAGCTAATTCTTTTAATGTATTGGGTTTCGTATGATAAGCAAAAATTCAAATACTCGACTGGACAATTTATCAGCCCTAAAGATTGGGATTCCGAAAGTAAAATGCCAGTTATTAAAAGAGGGCGTTCTGATTTGTCTGCTATAAAAAGTGTTCTTGATCGGTACTCCGGGTTCCTAAACAAGCTTTTGGATAATGCCAAGATAAATGATGAGATCATAACCTTAAATTTTTTAAGGACTGAATTTGACAAGAAATTTAAGCCCAAAAAGACAAGAATAACAACTTCTAAACGATTACCAGATTTAATTCAGGATTTCATAGACAGGAAAAATAAATCTGAGGGTAAGTCAGAACATTGGAATAAAAAATTCAAGGCTTTAAAGGGGAAGATACGGTATTATGAAGAGGATAGGAGTAAAAATCTACGATTTGATGATATAAATGAGGACTTTATAGATGATTGGTCGGGATTTTTAAGAAAAATCGACAAGGAGCCATATAAGCCACATAATGATAATACCCTAAAGAGAGAGATCGATTTTCTTTTTACCTTTCTCTATTGGGCTAAAGGGAAATATCATGATATAGATTTTAAGGAGCTCAAAAATCCAATTAAAAAGTATGAACCTGATGATGTATACTTAACCAAAGATGAAATAGAGAAAATTGAAGAACTGGAGTTAACAGAAGAAGACTTAATCCAAGTTCGTGATCTATTTCTGATAGGCGTGTATTCCGGTCAAAGATTTTCCGACTATTCTGTGTTCGAAAAAGAAGATGTAAAAGGGAATATGATTATTAAAGTTGCGGAGAAAACGGAACATGACAGTTTTATCCCTCTTCTTCCAAAACTCAAAGCTCTCTTGGAGAAATATGACTGGAATATTCCGGTTATCCATGAAAAGACTTTTAATAGAAAATTGCGAAAAATTTGTAAAATGGCCGAGATAGATGAGAGTATAAAAGAGACCGTGTATAGGGGAAATAAAAAGGAGGTTATATACTGGAAAAAATATGAGACAGTAGGAAGCCATACAGCACGGAGGACTTTTATCACATTATCATCGGAGCGGGGCATGCCGGATCATATTATTATGAAAGTAACCGGTATCAAAAATCCCCAAACTCTTATTAAATACAAAAAAACTTCTCAGCGGTCCATAAAAGAACAGATGGAAAAATATTGGGGCTAATATTCCATCATCTTTGATTTATATTTTAATCCTTATTTTTATATACTTGTTTTATAGCGGTATATACTTCATTATTATCAGTTTGTACCTCCTATATATTGGAAAATATTTTTCCTCTAATCCTTAGGATGATGAAAATAATTACTTATATCCTCGAAGCTATCTACAACCTTACCGGGATTGTCCTTTACCGTACAAGACGTTTTAAAATCCGAATCCGGGCCTATACTCAAAAGCATTTTACACGTATAGGGCTTTTCTGTGTGCTTTTATTCTTCACTATTATTTATATCAGCAGCCTGGTTCTGTTTTTTAAAAATATTCCCTGGAATACCTGGACCATCATGCTTTTTATTGCTATCCTGCTGGCCGGAATCTGGTTTATACTATTCCTATTAAAATTTCTCATCCAGGAAACTTCTCCTCAATACAGAAGCTACTTAAAATCCCCCGGAAAAATACCTTTTCAAAATAAATTTAAAAAACTGGAAAGGGATTTGGACATGCCAGTTAAAGAAAAGAAAATAGTCAAGTCCCGTACTCCAATCAGAACCCGTTTGCAGTTTGATGATCTCTTTACCCGTAGTGCTCAAAGAGATGCTGTTATCTCTTCCCTTCAAGAAAAAGGTATCCTGGACCCGGAGGGCCACTGGATATCCAGATGCCTTGGCAGTGGAGATGCCACCGCTATCTGCATCCTGATCTGGAAACTCAAAACTTTACAGTTTATCAAAATCCCTGGTAAACTTACCCAAAGGGAATTGTGTGAGTTATCAGCTGCCTTTTTTAGTTTCGAGTATGATTTCACCATGATCTCCAAAGTATTCCGGGACCTGAATGAAAAAGATATTGTCGATAAAAGCAATTATGCTCCCATATTGAAAAAACTTAGTTTTTTAGATGATATAGCCATATATAACCGGTAATACCTTTTCTTTTCCAATTTTTCAATTCCTTCAAATTAGAATAAAATCAGCTATATCCGATAGTAACATTGCGTTAAAGTTTCATTAAAACGCAATGCTATGAACAATCCATTTGACACCCTCCAGACAGAACTAAGCGAGATCAAGGGCATGCTGACCGAACTGCTCAACCAGCCTAAAGAGGATTTGTCTAATAAGTTTTATACGATCAACGAAGCTGCCGGAATCCTGAAAGTGGACCGGCAAACGGTACGAAACCACATCGAAAAAGGACATATCCAAGCCAGGCGTATGAAAAACGGTAGCAGGATACTCATTGCTCATACAGAACTGTTTGACAGTTTAAACGAGATCAAATCCTTAAAGTATAAAAGATAAAAAGTGTAGTGCTGTACTTGCGCTACACTTTTTACCTATTTACAACACTTAAACAAAGATGGTCATAAAGATACGGCTTTCTGCAATACCCGGAATTATGAAAACAACATCAACATATCTTCGTATTGGCACTTCCTACTTTAAACGTATCCATAGGCCCCTGGCTTCCGGGGATACCCTCGAAGTGCTCACCCTGTGGAGCAAGGAATGTATCAAGGAAGATCACGGCAGACAGTACCTGAGTAAAATCAAAAAATATGACGGTTTTTGTTGTATTCCCTCCCACCTGAATTTTCAGCAGGAAATCTCCAATTTCTATAATACCTATAATGCGCTTTCCCATAAGCCCAAACAAGGAGAAATTACCTATTCTTTACAGTTTATGGAACATCTTTTCGGGGAACAACTGGAATTGGGACTGGACTATCTAAAAATCCTTTATGAAAAGCCTACACAAATACTCCCGGTACTATGCTTGGTATCGAAGGAACGGAATACCGGAAAGACTACAGCCCTGAACTGGCTCAAAGCCATTTTCGGCAGTAATATGACTTATAATACCAATGATGATTTCCGGTCACAGTTCAACGCGGACTGGTCCAGCAAATTGATTATTGCCGTGGATGAAGTGCTGCTGGACAAAAAGGAAGATACTGAACGCATCAAAAACCTGGCCACCGCTCGGACCTATAAAGCAGAAGCCAAGGGAAAAGATAAAAACGAAATCGAATTTTTCGGCAAGTTTATCCTGTGCAGCAACAATGAAAAAACCTTTATCAAGATCGATCCCGGAGAAATCCGGTTTTGGGTGCGTAAACTTCCCACCTTTCCCAAAGAGGACGAACAGCTTCTGGAGAAACTCATCCGGGAAATCCCGGCTTTCCTGCATTATCTCTTACACCGGGATTACTATTCGGAAAACACCACCCGGATGTGGTTTACCCCACAACAACTCAAAACCGAGGCGTTAAAGAAACTTATCAGCTTTAACAAGAACATCGTGGAAGTAGAACTTATCAACTCCATCATAGAAATCATGGAAAATTACGAAGTGGATGAGTTCCGGTTTTGCATCAAAGATTTACAAAACCTGCTGAGCAGGACCCCTTACCGGGAAACCAAAACCAAACTCAAAAACATCGTCCAGGAAGAATGGAAACTGACCCCGGCCCCCAACTCCTTAAAATATCAAAAGTTCTCGGTTTTGAGCGACGGCACTATCGTGGATACTACCGATAAAGGAAGGTTTTATACCCTGAAAAAATCCTTCATCCTGCAAAATTTTGATGATTTGATGCCAGAATCATATAAAGATATGACTAACAGTAAATTACACTGTCATCAAACCGGCATCAAAGTGTCATCAAAAAATAATTTGATGCCGGAAAATGATGAAAACATAAAATTGATGCCGAAAAGATGACACTTTTGATGCCATGTAAAAAACTATATAACAAACAGTTAACCCAATTCGGCATCAAATCATCAAAAAAATCGTAAAAATCAAATGCTCATGAAAAGAGAAAAACTAAAGTGTGAAAAAGCCCGTGATTTTTCCATTCTTTCGGTGTTGGAAAAATCCGGGCACTTTCCCGTACGTCAATCGGAGAAAGAAGCCTGGTTTCTGAGTCCCCTGCGGTCAGAAACCCAGGCCTCTTTCAAAGTCTCTTTATCTTTGAACCGCTGGTATGATTTTGGCGAAGGTAAAGGCGGAAATGTCATTGACCTGGTGGTATTGCTGAAAGGCTATTCTGTTGCAGAAGCTCTGGCCTTTTTAAATGGGGAAACCTCGTCTTTTTCTTTTCACCAGCCCCCTGTTAAAGATACTCCTCCATCAAAAATTACCATTCAACGGGTCAAAGAAATACAACATCCCGGGCTGGTCAACTATCTTCACCAGAGAAATATTCCCTTAGCAATGGCTCAGAAATATTGCAAAGAAGTCCATTATACCTGTGGAACAAAATCTTTTTTTGCGATCGGACTGCAAAACCGTTCTGATGGCTGGGAACTCCGTAATCCATTTTTCAAAGGTTCAACCTCCCCTAAAGATATTTGTCTTATTGAGAATAATGAAAACAATCTAACCATAACCGAAGGCATGTTTGATATGCTTTCACTTGTGACCTATAACCCAATGATCCTTGCCCGTTCAGATATTTTGGTATTAAATTCGGTAGCTTTTCTGAAAAAGACGATTTCAATTTTGGATAACTATTGTTGTATAGAACTGTATTTAGATCGGGATCGTACCGGAAGAAAAGCTACACAATTTTTGTTAAACCATACACATCAATGTATCGATATGTCCGGTCTGTATAGCGAGTATAAAGATGTCAATCAATGGTGGGTAACTCAAAAGGAAATACCCGGCTGAGTAAGAATTTCGAGATGTGTTTTTGTTGCCACAAAAACAATCTCGCTTTGCTCCCGAAGGTCCTTTAGATTGCAAAGGACCTTGGTCGCAAAGGGTAAAAATATAAATAACGATCGAAAGATTCTAAAAGGAGACAGATAACTTTAATGCAATTAATAATCAAGCCGGAAGGAGATAAGGTGAACTATCCGAGGGTCTGATTTAGCTTCATTTTGCGAATTAGTCCTTATCTCCTTTTTAGTTGCAAAAGCCATTTAGAATCTTAAGTCAGACTTATTAAAGGTACTAGCATAGCAACCATTCCGGTTTAAAAACGTATACACTTATGAAGAAATTTATGCAGAAAAAGCATTTTATTGGTGTCGATATCAGTAAGAATGTATTAGACCTGGCTTTATTGAAAGAGACAGGAAAGAACTCTTTTGTGGAATTGCATACGGAAAATACTATTAAGGGATTTTCTCGAATCGTTTCCTGGATAGAAAAACAAGGACTTCAAGTGAAGGATTGTGCTTTCTGTATGGAACATACAGGCACCTATGGACTGCTGTTTTATGCTTGGTTAGCTCAAAAGGGACTTCTTTTTAGTGTACAATCCGGATTACAAATTAAACAGAGCTTAGGAATGATTCGAGGTAAAAATGATGTTGTTGATGCTAGGAGGATTGCTGACTACGCATTTACCCATAAAGTAAAGCTAAGGCCTTTTATCATGCCATCTGCTGTACTTATAAAAATCAAACAATTGTTGACTTACAGGGAACAAATAGTGCGTATCAGAACCGCTTTAAAAAATAGTCTTAAAAGTCATAAACAATACCAATCCATAAGTGGTCTCTGTAATATTACGGATCAGATCTATCAGCAAATCGATAGACAAGATCAAATAATAGCAGGGATCAAGCAACAAATAATGGATGTTATTGAGAGTGATGAGTTGTTACACAAAAATTATGACCTTATTACATCGGTTAAGGGAGTTGGATTGATTATAGGAGCTTTTATGATTGTGTCAACCAATAATTTTACAAGTTTTGAAAATGGAAGAAAATATGCTTGTTATGCAGGTATAGCTCCCTTTGAGTTCTCTTCCGGAACTTCTATCAGAGGACGGACAAGGACTAGCAAATATGGAAATACAACTATAAAAACACTTCTTAACAATGGAGCTAATTCAGCCATCAGGTATGATAACCAAATGAAGCAATTTTATCAAAGAAAAAGAGAACAAGGAAAGGATCATAAGGTGATTGTAAATGCTGTATGTTGCAAACTTGTTAATCGGATTTTTGCTGTAATCAAGAGAGGTACACCTTATGTAACCGTATATGAACAAAATTTCCCCAATTAATTTGGATTTCTCTTAGAATTCGCAAAGAGGGTTTCTGCCTGCGGCATTCCGTTTGCAAAAATATTCAAAAACCGGATTTCATTTCGACAGCATTGTACTTAAAGGTGAAAAGAAAAAGCAAACATAACAAAAGTACGTATATCAAATTTCGCTGTACGCAGTACGAAAAAAAGCTGTTGCGTATCAAAGCCAAAAGAGCCGGTTTGAGTATAAGCGCTTATTGCCGTATGGCCGTTATGGAAGACCGGATCGTGGAACGGTTAACCGAAGAACAACTGGAGGCCTATAAAGTGCTGGTACAGTACCACAACAATTTTAAACGCATCAGGAATATGTTCCGCAAACGAAACCCAAAATTGGCCGATGAAGTGCTCCAGTTGGCCCAGGAGATAAAAACACACCTCTATAATTTTAAAAAATGATCGGTAAAGGCAAATCCATAGCACATACGCAGGTTTCCATGCAATACGGATGGAACCAGGAAAAAAATGCCGAAATCGTTTACCAGCAAAACCTGTGTGGCGACAATCCCAAAGAAGTCACCAAAGAGTTTAAAATGATACAGGATATGAATGTCCGTTGTGAAAAGAATACCCTGAGTTTTGTGCTTAGTCCCACCATAGAAGACGGACGGCAGTTAAACCGGGAAGAACTTGGAGAACTCACCAAAACCTTTATGGATGAAATGCAGTTAGGCGAACGGCAAGCCATTGCTTTTGTTCACCGGGACAAAGCCCATACCCATATTCATTTATATGTGAACCGGATTGATTTTCAGGGCAAAGCCTATAAAGACAATTATATCGGCAAACGCAGCCAGAGGGCGGCCGAAAGAACTGCACAGCAATTACAGCTTACCACAGTTAAAGAGGTGCAGCAAGTCAAAGATCAATCCCTGAAACAAGTCCGGAATGAAATAAAACAGATACACGACAGCATAATGCAGCAACACAGACCGAAAAGTTTTGATGAGTACATTTCCCTGATGAAACGACAACAGGTTTCGGTAATCCCTACGATTAACAAACAAAACCAGTTACAAGGTTTCCGGTTTCAGTACAGAAATCATAATCTGAAAGGAAGTGAAGTACACCGGGATATGTCCGGGGGAAAACTGGCCATGGCTATCTCCCGGAACCAACGGTTCGGCCAAAAACTGGCACAGAACAACCAGGTAAGCCTCATGGGTAAAGCTGTGGAATTAAGCAGTAACATTACGGTCAAAATAGCCAAAGAGCTGGCAAAACAAGTCGCCAAAAGGGCTATGGATACAGGTTTCGGAATGGGATATTAAAAACAAACGTTATGGGAAAATTAGAAGAAATCGCAGAACTGTTAACCGAAGAAATCCACGGATTTAACCAGTCCATTGATAGGCTGGAAGGGCTGTCGGAATACCTGGGAGATATAAAAGTTAAGGCGGATGCAACGGAAGTAGAACAGCTCTTAAAAGAACACCTCAATAAACACCGGGAAATACAATCGCGTCATGACGAGAATTTGACCGAGGTGTATAAAGCGGTAAAGGGTACTTACCGGCTTCCTCGTTGGCTGGTGATTTCTTTTATTGTGGTGCACGCACTTACGTTAGCCTCTATAATTTATAGTGTACATCTTCATAACAAAAAAAAGTCCTGGGAGGAAAAATACGAACGTGTCATTAGGCATTACAGGGCATTCATGGAAGAAAATCCGGAGGCTAAAGCCTTGTATGAAAACTGGCTCAACGAAGAAAAATAACCGCGCAAAATAGTATTAGTTCGGTAAGAATATGGGGCTTTGGGGTACAGGCTTCCCCTATGGTAAGGGCAAAACTCAAACAAAGAGACGGCCTAAGTGTTGGGGATTTCTATTTTTATTTGAGAAATATCGGATCATTGAAGAAATCTCTTAGAGTAATGCCAAGCAATTTACAGAATTTCTCCACTGTATAAATAGTGACTCCCCGTCCTTTTGGTTTACCCGTTTTTGAATCAACGACTATTTGGCTTTCCCATCGGCTTACTATTTGTCGGTCAATATTGTACTTATTGGCGAAATCTATTTGTTTAGCTCCGGTACTTTGAATGCGGAGTTGTTTAATCCTTTTGGCTATTTTATTAGCTAAAATTATATCTTCTTTTGAAAGTTCTGCCATACTGCAATTTTGGAAATAATAATTTTATTTTTGTAATCCATTTGGATGACAAAATGTTTTTATATATATTTGTTCAACGTTACATATATTTGCGACACTTCTTATAGAAAAATATTAGAAGCTATTCGCTTAGAGTCTCACCTCGAAAACTGGCACTTTTCATGTACACGAGACCATAAGTGAAAATAGCTCACGACCCGGGCGTGGGCTCACTTATTCGTGTACGGGTATGCCAGTACCCAGAGGTGATAAGTTGAGTTCCACGCCTGTTTATTTCCTTGTAACTCTCCGTCTCTATCGCAAAGCTATCTACAAAAAATCTTTTGGAGGTTTCGCACATTAAAGCATAACGGGGCAGTTTTGTCCTGTTATTTTGGGGTAGTAGGAAAGGAAGAGGGACGCCTTTTCCTTTCTTTAAATACTCCCCTTATCCATCTACTACCTCTACACTTTTTCATTAACCTAAAATACTTGCCAATGAAGAGTATAGAGATCAAAAAACTAATAGATAGCCAGGAACCTATCGCCATTATAAGATACTTCGAATGGGCTATTTTCTCCAAAGACTATGCTAATGCTAAGTATTTGCTACTAAGGATGAATAGACGGCGTAATAAGATCAAAGCAGTAAATGTTCCCGATGATATAACTTCATTTATAATATCTCGTCTTGACGATTTTGAAAAAGTATGCTCCCAAGATGGTTGTACAGTATGGGAGCGTATGGCATTCCGGGAAAAGGTAAAAGCGTTTGTCCCTGAATCGAAGGTAGCCCGACTGATAAATAAATGATCCTTAACTACAACCACAAAAGCTCACGCCCGGGGATTCGGTAATATTAAAGTGTAAACCACGAGTTGGGGAGAAAAACAACTCGTGGTTTGCCCCGAATTCAAAAATGCACCCGGCCAATCAGAAAAAGAATAATCACTAAACATAGATAAATATCATGGAATGGAAAACCAAAGTATTCGACAAGCTGCAAGAGAGAGCTTATAAGCATTTTGACACGTTAAAGTATAATGCTGAAACAGATGATTTCGAAGTGAAAATTTATTTGTCTGGGTATGTCGATCTGGCGTGTACAATTGCCGACCTTCTTAACCTTTGCATTATTGCCACAGAGAAAGAAGCTACTTCCGGAGAACTTATGGAAGACGATATGAATAACAGTATCAATAATATACTCCGGTTAACATTTCGGATGTTGCCTGTTTCTGAAAGTATGTTTTTAAATGAAGCTCATTGCGCTTTTATCTATATGAAAGAAAAAGCGGAGCAAAAAAGAAAAAACGGAGATAAAAATAGTGATGCCGATCTCTCCTGACCATAATGACAATCTCAAAAACCTAAAGGCAACGGATTGGCTTCGATTGCCTTTTACCTGCTTTCTGTTTGGCATGATAGCAGGAGTCTCGGTTATGACCGTCCTGGTCGTGATCTTTATTATTTGATCTTCTCTTTTTAAGGTTTTCTGTGGGCCGATTCCCGGCTTTCTGTTTTTTTACAAGGGTCGGGATTTTTTGCGATAAAATAGAAATACTATAAAATTAGCTGAAAAAAGATTATGAATTTGTTTTCAAATTATTTTCTTGATTTTTACGAGCACATTAAAAGGGTGTCAAATGATTTGACAATAAATGTTATTTTATTGTCATAAAATACTATTTTAGTTGCAAAAATTGCCCTAAATATCATGTGCCGCTTTATAGTCATATCCTTTATTTTTGTTTTACTTAATGATTCTTTGCATGGACAAACAGATGCTTTTATCCAACAGTTGGACTCATTAAAGCACTATACCTATAAGGACCTTTCTACGAAATTTTACGATCATGAAGCCGATTCTTCTGTAGCGGTGGTATATGCCAATACTTATTTATACCGTGCAAAAAAAGACAAGGACACTATAAAAATGGTGGACGGTTATTTTTTTATGACCGAAATAAATAGAGATTCTATTGCCATAAAGTATTCGGATAGTATTATCAATCTAACCCAGAACATAAAAGGAGATAAATATTATCCCTTTTATGGGTATTTAACAAGAGCAAATCTTTTCTTTACTAAGAGGAAATTTAAAAATGCATTAGATGATTATTTGAGGGCTAATGAACACCTTAACCAATGGGAAGAAAGTTACTTGGACTATGTAGTGAAACATAACATAGGATTATTAAAGAGTAGAATGGGGGAATACGAGGAGGCAATGACTATTTTTAAGAGATGCTTAAATTTTTATCAGGAACCGGAACATAAAAATAAATACAATTCAAGTTACCTCAGTGTCCTTGTTGCACTTTCTGACACTCATATGCGGCTTCAATCCTTTGATTCTGCATCCATGATCAATAGGATTGGATACGACAAATCTGTGTTGCTGGATATGGATGATCAAAAAGGATACTTCATTATATATGAAGGGGCCAATCAATATTTTAAAGGAAATTATAATGCAGCGATTGACAGTATTGTTTATGGTATGCCAATCATAAGGAAAATAGGGGATCAGCCAAATTTGGCTTTTTCGTATTTCTATCTTGGAAAATCGTATCTTGGATTAAAGCGTACGAAAGAAGCGGTTGTATATTTTAAAAAAGTCGATACTATTTTTCAAAACTTATCGGATATTCACCCGGAAATGCGGGAGGGGTACGAAATACTTATCAATCATTACAAATCAATCGGGGATAAAGAACAGCAGTTGTTGTACACGGAAAAGCTCTTAACCGTAGATAGTGTTCTGAATGACAATTACAGGTATATTAATAAAAATATTATCCATCAATACGATACTCCTCAGCTGATTTCCCAAAAAGACGAATTGATTGCTGCTCTGGATGGAAAGAAAAGAAAGACCACTATTGGGATTATAAGTATATCCATATTAGCATTAGGGACTACAGGACTATTTTTTTACTATTACAGAAAACAGCGTATCTATAAGAAGAGACTGGAAAAATTGTTGCGGGAGAAAATTCCTGTACAGTCTATTCCGTCAGCAAGTGAAATAAAAGATAAAGTAAAAACAGATGTACCCAAAGAGATCGTAAATACAATCCTTAAAAATTTGGAACAGTTTGAAGCCGGGCAGGGATACCTTTCCCGGAATCTCAATTTAAAGGATATGGCAAAAGACCTCCAAACTAACAACAAATATCTTTCGAAAACTATTAATTTATATAAGCAGAAAACTTTTAATACCTATATTAATGATCTTCGGGTAGATTATGCAGTATCCCGATTAAAAACGGATCAGAAGTTTCGGAATTATACCATTACAGCCATTGCCCGCGAATCCGGGTTTAACAGTCAGGAGCCCTTTTCCAAGGCATTCTATAAAAAAACCGGGATATACCCTTCATATCTGATTAAGGAATTGGATAAAAGAAGATTTTAATTAAGTTGTTGATACGTAATTATTTATTAGTCTACATTCATGGAAATACGATTACTAAATAGTACAGGACCTTATAGATTATGAATAAATCCGCATATTTTTGATGAGTGTAATTAAAAATATTTTGAAATGATGAAAAAAAAAGCTAACAACAAAAGATTGGATTTAAAGAAATTTACAGTAGCTAAACTTAATGATCCGAATATAATTTTTGGTGGTGCAGATGATGGTCCTGATACACCGCCACCTACGTCAATTCCCAAGGAATTAAAACCAACAAAAAAATAATCTCTGGTTTTAATGCCATGTTTATTTATATTTGGTTTCGAATAAAAACTTTACAATCCTTGGGTTGTAAAGTTTTTTAGCTATACAATTACCATGACGACTATAAGAACGTTAATTTACATCGCAATAAGTTGGTTATTGTGGAATTGCTCTCCCAACAAAACTTCTTCTCTTTCACCTGTTTCGGTTGATGACGTACTTTCCAAAAAAGCTGAGATTGCGGAAAAAGAACTAAATAACTGGCAACATAAGGACTACCTTTTGGATACTATTCCTGGGATTAGTTTGGACAGAGCGTATAAGGAGATTCTGGAAAAGAAAAAAGGAATAGGTGTTATTGTCGCAGTATTAGATACGGAAATTGACATAGCACATGAGGCACTTAAAAATAATATATGGATAAACCCTAACGAGGTTTCAGATAATGGAATAGACGATGATGGCAATGGCTATGAAGATGATGTACACGGTTGGAATTTTTTAGGAAATAGTCAAGGAGAGAACATCATTCATACAAATTATGAGGTAGTACGCATCGTTAGGAAGTATGAAGAAAAGTTTAAAAACAAATCAGAAGAAGAGATTCCTGTTCATGAGCGTGAAGAGTTTTCTATTTATGTTAAGGCCAGGAAAGTTTATGAAGAAAAGCTGAAAGAGGCCAAAGATAATCAGGAATATGGAGATTTTTTAGTAAATACTTATCCTAAGTCCAAAGAAGCATTAAAAAAGTTTTTTCCAAAAGAAGATTACACAGTTGAGCAGCTCGATAGTTTGTATGCTTTAAAAGAGAAAGAAGATAAGGAGTTGGCCAGCCTGATTTATTATATGTCGGATTATATAAAATATAATCTGACCCAGGAATGGATCTATGCAGCTAAAGATGAAGGAGATGCTTCTATGAATTACTGGGCGAATATAGAATACGATGATAGAAAAATTATAGGTGATGATCCTGAAGATATTACCGACACCGGTTACGGAAATAATGAAATTAGTACCAAAAACGGTCTTGAAAAAGTGTATCCTCACGGAACCTATGTAGCGGGACTTCTCGTTGCTTCTCAAAATTCTCGTGGAGTAAGAGGCATAAGTGATCGAATAAAGATTATGCCTGTAAGGATGTCTCCTTATGGAGCGGCTCATGATAAAGATATAGCCTTGGCTATTCGTTATGCTGTGGATAACGGAGCTAAAGTTATTAACATGAGCTTCAGTAAAAAATTTTCATTACACAAAGAATGGGTATTTGATGCTATTCGTTATGCCGCTGAAAAGAATGTATTATTGGTAACTTCTGCTGGCAATGATGGGATCAATATAGACGAGTTCGATTATTATTACCCGAATGATGCTAAAGATAGTATGGGAGAGGTAGCAGACAATTTTCTAATTGTAGGGGCCATTACCCCTTATGTAAATGAAAACTTGGTGGTTTCTTATTCCAACTATGGAAGGCATAATGTAGATGTATTTGCCCCAGGTTATGAACTCCTCACCACGGCCCCCGATAATTCATACAAACAAATGCCAGGTACCTCGCTGGCTTCTGCCATTGTATCCGGGGTGGCAGCGTTAATATGGTCCTATTATCCGGATTTGTCTGCTTCTCAGGTAAAGAAGATCATTATGGATTCTGGGCTGTCCTATAATATAGAATGTAACATCCCTGGAAATGAAACTAAGGAAAAACTGCTTTTTCGTGAATTTTCCCAATCCGGTAAAGTAGTAAATGCATATAATGCACTGCTTATGGCCAGAGAAATTTCTACTGAGAAATAATCATCTGACACAAAGGAGAAGAATACAATTTCTACATCTCGTTATTCCCTTTCCCTTAATTATTTTAAACTTTTATAGGAATAGAAAGGTTGCTATGAAAAAAAGCAATCTTTCTTTTTTATTAAGTAATGATTTTGGTGATATACTAAATCGTAATATATACCTCTCTCCAGTAAACTACATATGTATTTGGTTTAAAAGATTATTTTAATCAATGGTGAGGCAGTTTACTAATGGACTTAAATATGTATACCACACAATCTTTTTGATCTACAAATGTATCGCAATATTTTGATTATCAGTTTTTTTTGATTTGATATGGATTAGTCGTAATTCAATGAATAACGAGTCGATTTTCACGGAAAGTCGATTATAAATAATTGCTTGTCATTGATATACTCAATAATATTGAGGATGAAATGGAAAGCACTTTTTTGTGTCAAAATTTTCGCAAGTGCGGTTCAAAATAATAGTTAGAGTATATGAAGCCTAATAGATTGTTATTTATTCTTTTTATGATACTACCAATACATATATATTCTCAATTTCAAATTTCTGGGAAAGTAACAGATAGTGAAGGACAGGCTATCGAATTTGCCAATGTGGTTTTAGTTCCACAAATAAAAAAAGATATAGTAAAAGGAGCAATTACTGACTATGGAGGAGTTTTTCATATTACTAATGTATCAATGGGAACCTATAAAGTTACCATTAGTTTTATGGGGTATGAAGATTGGAATAAAAATATTCAAGTAGACAAGGATATAAATGTTGGTACTTTAAAATTAAAGGAAAGCGCTGAGACCTTAGCAGAAGTTGTAGTGGAAGGTAAAAAACCTCTTATCGAACGAAAAGTAGACCGGTTGGTGTTTAATGTAGAAAATAGTATTGCTGCTACTGGAGGAGATGTCTTGGATGCATTAAGAGTCACTCCAAGAATTAAGGTTCAAAACGATCAAATTTCAATGATCGGGAAAAGTGGAATGGCGGTAATGTTAGATGATAAGTTATTACAACTTTCCGGAGAGGATCTGATAACTTTTTTAAGATCGATTAAATCGGAAGATATCAAAAGTATTGAAGTAATTACGAATCCACCTGCTAAATACAGTGCAGAAGGGAATAGTGGTCTGATTAATATTAAAACGAAAAGATTAAAATATGATTCTTGGGGAGCAGCATTACAATCGACTTATCGTCAAGCCACTTATCCTATTAGCACTATAGGAGGGAATTTTAACTATCGGAAAAATAAAATAAGTATTACCTCAAGCATAAACTATTTAAATGGTTCTTTAGCTCCTGATTTGAATAGTAAAATTTATTATCCTGAAATATTGTGGACCGAAGAAAACAACAGGAAAGATTTTTATAATTCATTCAATGCGAGATTAGGAGTGGAATATAGAATTTCTGAGAAAACATCGATGGGAATTAACTACAACAGAGTAGATAATAAACCAGGAATCAGGGATGATATAAATACAAAGATTATAAATAGAAGCTCTTCACGGATCGATTCTTTAATTAATACTACAGCTGAAAGTACCATAAAACGAAATTCAAATATTTTCAATTATCACTTGGTTCATAATATTGACACGATAGGTAGAAAACTATCCATAGATGCGGATTACTTTAATTATGAAAATCATATGAATAGAAATTTCAGGACTAATACTTTTTTACCTTCTGGGGATAATATCGAGGAATCATACGAAGCCGCAGATAATATAGGTTTTCAAAAAGTAGACAACTATTCAGTAAGCGCAGATATGGAACACCCTTTACAATGGATGAATTTGAATTATGGCGGAAGATTATCATTTACTAAAACTAGTAATAAATTTTCTTTTTATGATTTAACAAGTGGAGCACCTATCCTTGATTTAAATCAGAGTAATGAGTTTATTTTTCACGAAGATACACAAGCTTTATACATTTCGGCTCAAAAAGAAATTGGTGACAAATGGGAAGTACAGGCTGGGCTTAGAATGGAGAATACTCAAACCAAAGGAAACTCATTAACATTAAATCAAGTAAATAAGATTAGCTATACCGAATTTTTTCCCACCGCTTATATTGTTTATACACCAAATGAAAATCATAGTTTTTCGATAAACTACGGTAGAAGAATTAACAGGCCTTCATTCGGTCTTTTAAATCCATTTAGATGGGTTGCTTCACCGTATTCATATTCCGAAGGGAATCCGTATCTATTGCCTGCTTTCAATCAAAATATAGAATTTGAATATTCTTATAAGGATTTCTGGGTATCAACTATTTATTTTTCCAGTCTGTCTGACGGATTTGAACAAGTTACTATTATTGACGATCAAACAAAAGTTCAGCAGATTATCCCATTGAACTTTGTCTCTCATAAAATGTTTGGAATTAATGAATATCTCTTCGTTAATCCTACTGATTGGATGGAAACCAACTTTTATGCAGATATATACTACAGTAGCTCAAAATCAAAAATACCGGAAACACTTGATTTTTTAAGTGGATGGAATGGTGAATTTACCATCAATAATAATCTTATCCTAAATAAGGATAAAACAATGTTTTTTAGCCTTTCATATAGTTATGTCACAAAAGGAGTAGACAATTTGGATAGAAATACAGCTTTTAGTCAATTAAATGCCGCCTTGAAATTCTTTTTTATGGACAAGAAGTTACAGTTGTCTATTTATGGCAATGACATACTTAGGACTAATAACCCTGAATACATCTCCTACTCAAATAACATCAAGAACTCTTTTAAAAATTATCGTGATGAAAGATTTTTAAGAGTGGCTTTGTTGTACAAATTTGGAGCCAAAATAAAAACTTCTGGGAAAAGAGAAATAAAGAATCAGGAAGAGATCGATAGGAGTAATGATTAGTTCATATAAAATAGGTTGCTAAGATAAAATTGTAGAAGACAGAAGTTTCCTCGCAAATACCATTTACTATAACATAATCTAAATCAAAATATTTGTAAACTTTAAAATATTGATACTATGGAAACATTGCATGAAACTGTAGTTAAATCCAAAGAGCTCTCCTCTGATTGGTGGGATAAATTTCTCGAAGACACAAAAAATATGACCCAGCCATTTCATTACAATAATGTATTTGATGATCATATAGAGCTGAGGCATGGAGTGTTAGAGATTTTCAGGAAGTTAAGGAAGGGTGAATATCCATTTAGGGTATACATAGAAAATAAGAGAAGAGATGATTATAATGAAATCCTTTTTGAAAACAAACCTGAAGAGAAGGAAGATATAGAATCGTGGAGTAAAAGAATTTTTGCTTTCCAAAAATTTGGAATTATCCTGAATCATGGTGAAAGTTATGATAGAGGATTGTCATTATCGATTTTAAAGTATTTAAAACCTTTACTGGATAAAGTAGGTTATCCGGTTCATGGGATAGATTTTACAATTTTTATAGGGAATTATGGGTGGACCCCTTTAGGGATCCATACAGATAATACTGGAGAGAATGTCATGCATTTCCATTTGGGACCTGGTGAAAAAACAATGTATATATGGGATACAGAAGAATTTAAAGAACAGGGAGGAAGAAGTAATGATCAAAGAATAGATAAATTCCTTCCCCATGCTAAACACAAAATGACATTTGGCCCTGGTGGAATTTTTTTCATGCCTTGGAATTTCCATCATATAGGTCAAAGTGAAGAGTTGTCGGTGGGGCTTTCCGTGTGGTTGAACAGGCCAAGAAGGGATGATCTTATTTCAAAGGTTTTCGAGGAAATACATAAGGAATACACGATTAAAGAAGCAATAAGGGGTAAAGAGGATACGAATATTCCAATTATAGACCTTAAAAGAAATCTATTAAAAAATGATGTTTTAGAAACTGTATTAATCAATGTCAATAATGATATAAAAGAGATGACAGTTTCAAAGCTAATAGAAACTTCTGTCAGAGATTACCAATATTCTTTAAAGAGTAATTTAGGATATGCTATCTCTTTAAAAGAGCAGATTAATAATAAATCAGAACTAACACTGGATAGCTATATTAAATTAGACTATCCTTTTGATATTTTGTACTACACTCCTGATAAAGAGAGGATAAAAATATTCATAAAAGGGAAAAAAATAGAAATGGTCTATCATTCGGACATTAAAACCTTAATTAATCGAATTAACACCGCTCAGAAATATAAAACTTCGGATTTATTGTCAGGATTATTTGTAGAATGGCCGGAAGGAGCTGGATTGAGAATTCTGGAATTAATTTACGAAAAAGAAGGAATACTAAACTCTATCGATTAACCATAATTTAAATTAATGACATGAGCAATAATCAATTAAACCAGTTTTTAGCGATTAAATCATACGATACTTTGCATACTGATCAAGTCCAGGGAGGCACCTGTAAAAGAAAAATTAAAAGAAAGAACAAAAACGGAGAACTGGAAGTGAAGGTCAAAGTGAAAGGTTGCGAGTAGGGTATTGCAATTTTATAGCCTACAGGAATTCTAGTGTTGTATAATATTGCGCAATTATTATAAATCAATGTAATTATTTATTAACTATTAAAATTTTTAACCATGAGTAAATCACAATTAAATGATTTCTTAGGAGTGAAATCTTTTGACGCTCTGAACACTGACTCTATTCTTGGAGGTTACACCGACAAGGAAAAAGAAAAAAAGAAGAAAAAGAAAATTGAAGCTGAGATTGAAGTGGATTTGTAAATTAATTATTAACCATTAAAATTTTTAATCATGAGTAAGTCGCAATTAAATGATTTCTTAGGTGTAAAGTCCTTCGATGCCCTTAATACTGATAGTGTAATGGGGGGATTAGTGGAAGGAAAGAAAAAAAAGAAAGATAAGGAAAAGGAGATTGACATTAAAGTAGACGTAGACCTATAATTCTTTTTTATTTATAGCACCTTTAGAGTAGAATCTAAGGGTGCTATAATGTTATTAAAATTAATAGTGTCCTCGTAATTAAGTTCTCATTAAACTATTTTCCAGTCTATGCCCTGCTTGTTACATAAGGTAAAAAACTACTTTAACTCTTTTCCAGAATATATACAAACGGAGAGGAAAGATTGCGGGCCTAGTTGTATAAAAATAATTTCAAAGTTTTACAAAAGACCTGTATCGATTGAAGGATTACGGGAATTATGTGAAACTACCAGAGAAGGCTCTACTCTTACAGGATTAATTAAAGCCTCAAAGAAAATAGGGTATGATACGAAACCCAATAAATTAACTTTAGAGGAATTAATTTCTTTTTCAAATTTTTTTCCAGTTATTCTTCATTGGAATCAAAATCATTTTGTAGTACTGTATAAGGTAAAGAGAAATAAGTTTTTTATATCCGATCCGGAATTTGGAAAATCGAAATATGATGTTGAGGATTTCTTAAAACATTGGATAGGTGATATAAATTCTGAATCCAAGGGAGTAGCTCTATTCTTAAAACCAAATAGCGTTTTTTACGAAAATATTAAAGACAATATTTCCGGAGAAAGGAGTTTTGGTGAAAAATTTTCTATATTACTTAAAGAGCATCTTGTAAATAATAAAAGGTTATTTTACAAACTTGTTTTTTTTACATTGATTTTTAGTTCTTTAGAGTTTTTGTTCCCTTTTATTATACAGGGGATAGTAGATGATGCGATTAGAAGCAAAAGTTACGAGCTATTAACTCTTTTATCCATATCTTATGTTTTTTTATATATAACTTCAAAATTATCTGATGTCATAAGGGAATGGGTCCTGATTTTTTTAAGCATGAAGATAAATGTATCTCTAGTATCTTCATTTATTAGTAAACTGTCTCAATTGCCTATTTCATATTTTGATTCCAAGTTAACGGGTGATTTAATAGAAAGAATAGACGACCATGATAATATTGAAGACCTTTTATTATCTGGGGCCATTTCAACTGTTTTTTCAATATTTTCACTGAGTCTATATTCTGTAATATTACTCATATACAACGTAAAGATATTTTTGCTTTTTTTTCTGTTTACTGTAGTTTACTTTGTTTGGGTATTTTCCTTTTTCAAACTTAGGAAAAGATTAGATTATAAAAGATTTTCTGTACGTGGGAAAGAAAATTCAGTCATAATTGAGATTATCAATGGGATGCAAGAATTGAAGTTGAACAATGCAGAACATAGAAAAAGAAGGGATTGGAGGGAAATAAAATCATCCGTTTATAATATATTGATGTCTATCCTAAAGGTTGAACAACTCCAATTAGACGGAGCTTCATTCATCAATGAAATAAAGAAAATAGGCATTATTGTTATTGCCTCTTATTTAGTAATTAATAATAATATTTCCATTGGAATGCTGTTGTCCATCTCTTTTATTTTGGGACAAACTAATTCTCCTCTCAAGCAATTGGTTCTATCTTTCAATAAATTCCAGGATGCGAAAATAAGCCTTGAAAGAATCTTTGAAATACATAATAAAAGGAAAGAGGAAAAAGGGATAATTCCAAGACATTCCGAAGAATTTTTTGATCATGACATAGAAATCAAAGACCTGAATTTTAAATATTCCGGAAAATCGAATAACATTTTACATTCTGTCAATTTATTAATTCCTGCCAATAAAACGACTGCAATTGTAGGTACTAGCGGATCGGGGAAGACAACTTTATTGAAGATACTTCTTAAGTTTTATGAAAATTATAATGGCGAGATTCTAATAGGGGATAAAGACTTGAAGAAAGTGGATTATAAGTTTTGGAGAGATCATTGTGGAGTAGTTATGCAAGAGGGATATATTTTTAATGATTCAATTCTAAACAATATTATTTTGGAGAAAAAATATAATGAAGAGCTTTTGAAAACTGCGATCAATATATCCAACTTAGGGGAAGTGATAAATGATCTACCTTTAGGATTAAGTACAATGATAGGCAACGAAGGTCTAAATTTAAGTACTGGTCAAAAGCAACGCATCTTAATAGCGAGAGCTGTTTATAAAAATCCTAAAATCATATTATTTGATGAGGCCACATCTGCGTTAGATGCCAAAAATGAAAAAGAAATAACGGATAAGCTAAAAACCTTTTTTAGAGGGCGGACAGTGATAATTATTGCACATCGGCTTAGCACGGTTAGAAATGCGGACAATTTGTTAGTAATAGAAAAGGGATTTATTAAAGAAAAAGGCAATCATAATTCTCTAATCAAAAATCAGGATAGCTTTTACTATCACTTAGTCCAAAACCAGTTAAATGTTTAATTACTCTTATGGAATGAAATCACATAGAAGCTACGAACACATAATAATAAGAGGAACTTATTTTTTAATATTGTTAATTGCAATCAATACATTATTTATGGTTTGTTATAAATATCAGGACCAAATTACTATTAAAAAAATTGATGAAAGTAAGAACAAGGAGACAATAAAAATTATAGTAAGAGATAGTGATATTAAACTTATTGGAAAACCGAAGTTGTTGAAAGTATGTTATCAAGGGAAGGTAGAAAAGCTAACTGTTTTAAAAATTATTGATAGTATTTTTATATGTGAAAAACCACCCTATGAATTTTATCAGAAGGGAAAGTCAGGTTATTATATCAACCAAGAAAAAAACCTCTTACAATTAATTACTGACAATATAAATTAGTTTCTATTCTAATTTGCGAGGTTATCCATATTCTTAATTTTTCCATAAATTTCTTTTAATTTATCTTCTTCAGGGAGATTACGAGCTCCTTTATAGACGAACTTAATCTTTCTCCTTTTCATAGAGATGGTGTATTCCATTTCTTCATCCTTTTTAACCCATAAAGTTTGTTTTCTTTTGGCCAGAGTCGGATTGCCAAAATAATCGGTGATAAGAGTACGTACGTTTTCAATATCATTTGGGTCAATTGTAAGACTATATTTTAGTTGTTTTTGGGAATACATTAAGGAAGAAACCAATAAAAAAGTGGATATGAAAAAATATTTAGCCGTATTACTTTTTTTACTCATTGTTAGATACATAATCAAGAAAATTTTATTAGAGCTAGTTTTAAAGAATTTTTGTATCGAAAATACGAAAAAACTTACTAACTTTCGAATAAATCTAAACTGTTTTATAGATACATGAAGAAAATAGTATTTCTTTTCTTTTTAGTTTTTTCCTTGGTATGTTGTAAAGGAAATAAAGAAGAGAGAAGCACTTTTAATGCATTTGGGACTTCTTTTTCGGACTTAGACTTGGAGAAGTATACCAGGTCAGCGTTAAACGAGGATTTCGATATTCTTATTAAGGCTTTAAAAGAGGCTCATACAGGTCTTTACTGGTATTCTACTGAGCGGCAATTCGACAGTGTTGTAACGATGCAAAAGGAAAAAATAAAGGATAGTCTAAATATCTTGGAGTTTTATAATATAGTAGCTCCCATAATCGCTTTTACAAAGGAAGACCATTGCGATATCCATCTGTCCGAAGAAGTTTCGGAATACTTGAAAGAAAGGGGAAAATATTTACCCTTATCTGTGATAAGCTTAAGAGATACGGTTTATATATTGAATAACTTGGGTGATGACTATGAGTTAAGGAGGTATAGATTGTCAAAGATTAATGGGCGCCCTATTTCAGCCATCTACAATAAGATTTTTGAGACTTTTGCATCAGACGGCTTTATTGAATCTTCCAAAATTCGCTGGTTAGATGGTATAAGATTTTCAAGGGAATATGCAAAGGTAATTGAACAAACAGATTCTTTTGAAATAGAAGTAGAAGGATTAAATGAGAAGAATCGTAAAACTTACAAAATTAAAGCTACTGACTGGAAGGCTTTAAAACAAATCGATAACCTTCTTAAAAAAGAAGAGATATTTCATAATACGAATATACCCGCATCTTTCGAAATGACTGGTAGGTATACTGCATTGTTAACCATTAATACATTTGATAACTCACGTTTCAGAGATAGAGATATGGATTTCAAAATATTTATATCTGATGTGTTTAAGGAAATCGATAGCGCCAAAATTGAAAACCTTATTATTGACATTCGTGAAAATGGTGGTGGCACAGAGGGTAATGAAGATTATTTATTTGCGTATCTTACTGATAAAGACTATAGGAAGTACAAATATGTCGAATTGTCTGCTTTCTCCTATTCTTTTTATCAATATACAGATTATAATAATTCAAAAGATCAAAAGGAATTTGAAAAAGATCTAAAAGAAGAGCATTATTTAGCAGATGATGGAAGGATTTTGAGGAAACCTGGTGTTGAAAAGCAAGAAGAATTGAAAGAGAATCCATTTTTAGGAAATGTTTATGTGTTGACAAGTGGATGGACTTATTCAGGAGGAGCAGAGTTTGCTAATTTGATGAGGCAACATACCGATGCCGTTTTCGTTGGAGAAGAAGTTGGAGGAGGATATTACGGCAATACCAGTGGGTATAGTTTGGAATTGAGGTTACCCCATTCGAAGTTAAAAGTGGATATTCCCATTTTGAGATTTGTTATGGATGTTGAGGGCTTGCCGTTTGGAAGAGGAGCACTTCCAGATTATGATGTACAACCCACAATAGAAGAATATTTGAAGGGAAATGATATACAGTTGGAGTTCGTTAATAAATTGATATCGAATAGTGAGTGCCCGTAATAATGTTGTTCTTTTAGTAGCCCTAAAAACCCTGTAAAATCAACATTTCACATGGTTTTTCCGTACCTCGGGTGAGAGTCATAGATAATCGTATTTTTCACAGTTTTGTTTTCCTGTGTAAATTTGAGGGGGCAAATTGAGTAAACACTATTTTTTTGTCCGTCATAGTGTCCGTTGTAAAAACAAACCCCCAAAAATGCAGTGTTTTCAGGGGTTATATTGTGGAGTCGGAGAGAATCGAACTCTCGTCCAAACAAGCAATTAAAGTGCTTTCTACATGCTTAGTTTTCGTTTGTTTTTCGACGTAAGGCTGACCGAAAACCGCCTACCATACGCTTAGCTTCTTTAGATTTGAAACACTGTCAAAGCTACAATGTTCCTATGTTGACTTTTATGGTGCCTCCTTGCGGACCGCCGTCAACAAGGGCTTTCCGGAGACATCTCGCTTTTCCGCCTTGCGGAAACGTGGCTAAATCCTACTGTAATTCAGATTACGCAGCAAGAGCGTAGTTATTCTCGCCATTTAAAAAGTGTGAAACATGAGATTTAAGAGCTGTATCCCAGCGCTCTGCATGCTTACATTTCAATTCGACCTGCTGTCAAAACCAGTCGACCCCCAATATGTAATGAACTTTTTTGTATAATGACACAACTATAGTGCCAGAGTTGTGTGCAAATGTACTACAAAAAATTATTCCCTGAAAATTTTGCAGAGAAGGATCATTAAAGTTACATTTGAAACAAATAATAGGTTGTAATGTTATAAAAATACGATACATGAAGTTCGGAATCATTAAAGAAAGAAAAAATCCTCCTGATAAAAGAGTAGTACTTTCCCCAAATGACTGTGTAAAAGCTCTTGATCTTTTTCCGGGGATATCGCTGGTTGTGGAAAGTTCCGATATCCGGGTTTTTCCGGATTCGGATTATCGAAATTCAGGTATCGAAGTTACCGAAGATGTTTCGGACTGCGATGTGCTGCTTGGGGTCAAAGAAGTACCTGTTGACGCGCTGATTCCGGATAAAAAGTATTTTTTCTTTTCGCATACCATAAAAAAGCAGCCCTATAACCGGAAATTATTGCAGAGTATTCTGGATAAAAACATCGAGCTTTACGATCATGAAGTGATAACGGCTCCCGGCGGGCAGCGTCTTGTGGCTTTCGGGCGATATGCTGGTATTGTGGGGGCCTATAATGGTATTCGTGCTTACGGTTTGAAATTCGGTTTATTTGAATTGCCCGGGGCCGAGGACCTTCCGGATCAACAGGCACTCATTGATGTTCTGAAAAAAACGGAGTTACCGGATATCAAAATATTGCTTACCGGGAAGGGAAGAGTAGGAGGAGGAGTGAAAGAAATGCTCAATGGTATGGGACTGAAGGAAGTAAACTGCGAGGAATATCTGACTCGTACTTTTTCCGGGCCCGTTTATTGTCAGATAGACGTACTGGAGTATAATAAACGAAAGGATGGAAGAACCCAGGGGCATAAGGATTTTTATGAACATCCCGAAGAATACGAATCCGACTTCATGCGTTTTGCCCGTGTGACCGATTTGTATATGGCCGGACATTTCTACGGGCAGGGTGCTCCGTATTTATTTACGAAAGATGACGCAAAATCTCCGGATTTTAACATCAGGGTGGTTGCAGATATCAGTTGTGATATAAACGGTCCGGTGGCTTCAACCATAAGAGCTTCGACGATCGCAGCCCCGGTGTATGGTTATGATCCCCGAACCGGAAAGGAAACGGATTTCAGAGAAGCACATGCCATAGCTGTTATGGCAGTGGATAACCTGCCTTGTGCACTTCCCAGAGATGCGAGTGAGGGATTCGGCGATATGTTTTTAACACATGTTATGCCCGCCTTTTTTAATGACGACCGGGACGGTATACTGGAACGTGCCAGGATGACATGTAATGGCCGGTTAACGGAAAGGTATACCTATTTGCAGGACTATGTTACCGGCGAAGTTATAAGCTAATCTTTTGATGTATATTTGGTTTTCTCCTTTTTATTTACGGGGTTTGCCCTGGCTATTTTTTCCCGGGCCAGTTGTTTGTCTTCGCCATTGGCTTCGGGTTCTTTTTGTGCCATCCCTGCAATCGGCTTGTATTGGAGGTCGGCATAAATAGGAAAGTGATCTGATCCTATACCCGGAAGGCGCTGTATACGGTTCAGCATAAAATCATTGGAATGGAACAAATGATCCAGCGGCCACCTGAGAAAGAAGTAATGTGCGTGGAAAGTACTGAACATACCGCGTCCTATACGGGGATCCATTAATCTGCTGATCTTCCGGAACAATATGGTGGTGTAAGACCAGGCTACGTCGTTAAGGTCGCCAAAAACCAATACAGATTCTTCTCTGGCCTTTACTTTTTCACCTACAAGGAGAAGTTCTGCATCCCGGTCTGTCGAAGTGTCGTCTTCTGTAGGGCTTGGTGGCATGGGATGGAGGCAGTAAATCTTTATTTTTTTTCCGGAAGGGAGCTTCACATAAGCTTCAATGGATGGAATGTCGTCCTTTACCAGGTATATGACCTGTGCATCTTCCAGTTCCAGGTTGGAATAGAGGTGCATTCCGTAGAGATTGTCCAATGGGATTTTAACCGTATACGGGTAATCCTTTTCCAAAGTATCCAGTTGTTGCTGCCACCAGGTGTCAGACTCCAGGGTAAGTACAAGGTTGGGCTTTTTCCTGCGGATGAGATGTAAAAGTTTGCGGGCTTTCCTGTTCGGGCTAAGTACATTGCTCACCAATATGGAAATCCGGTTGGTGTGGTCTTCCTTTCCTCTGAACCGGATAACTTCTTTCCGGTAAAATGGGGTGTAAGGAAGTATTTTTACTGCTTGATAAAGGATACCGATAAGCAATAGCCCTGTAAATATAAAAGACAAGGGAGAAGCAAAAGAAAACCCGGTAAGGCATACAACAAGGGCCACCAAACCGAATATACAAAGTTGCAGGCGGGGAAAGTCGAAAACCCTTATCCACCAGTCATCCCACTTTATGAAAGGGGCGAGTGTGGAAATGATAAAAAGTGATGACAATACTATTGCCACTATTTCCGGAGATTGCATTATTTATCGTGTTTTGCAATAACCCATATGGCATGGACAATACCCGGAATAAACCCCAGCAGGGTTAAAAGGATATTCAGCCAGAATGCTCCTTTGATACCGACAGTAAAGAACACACCGAGTGGCGGAAGTAGAATGGCCAGAATGATTCTCAGGATACTCATACGTCAAAATTAAGGAATTACACGACTAAAATAACTTTTTCTGTCCGATAAGGCAACTTTCTGTTGTGAAACTTTTCCTTAACCCGATAAATCTTATTATGCAAGCTGATTTACTGTTTTGCGTATAGCGGTCAGGTTGGTCAGTAATTTTTCCAGGTGATCGAGGTGCAGCATGTTGGCCCCGTCACTCTTGGCATTGGCCGGGTCGAAGTGGGTTTCCAGGAACAGGCCGTCCACTCCGTTTACCACGCCTGCCCGGGCTATGGTCTCTATCATGTCAGGTCTTCCCCCGGTAACACCGCCGGCCTGGTTGGGTTGCTGGAGTGAATGGGTGACGTCCAGTACCACGGGAGCATAATGCCGCATGGTGGGAATGCCGCGGAAATCGACAATAAGGTCCTGGTAACCGAACATGGTACCCCTGTCTGTGATTACAACTTGTTCATTGTTACAATCCAGAACTTTCTGAACGGCATGTTTCATGCTTTCCGGGCTCATGAACTGCCCTTTTTTCAGGTTTACCGTTTTTCCGGTATTTGCCGCTGCCACCACGAGGTCGGTCTGCCGTACCAGGAAAGCCGGGATTTGTAACACGTCCACATATTCCGCAGCTTTGAAAGCATCATCCACTTCATGAATATCGGTAATGGTAGGAACGTGAAATGTTTCTGAAACTTTCCGGAGTATTTTCAGGGCCTTTTCATCCCCGATACCGGTAAAACTGTCTATACGGCTGCGATTGGCTTTTTTGAAGCTCCCTTTAAAAACGTAAGGGATTTGTAATTTGTCCGTAATTGCCACTACCTTTTCGGCAATGCGCAGCGCCATTTCTTCTCCTTCGATGGCACAGGGGCCCGCAAGGAGGAAAAAGTTATCTGAATCGGTGTGTTTGATCTGGGGAATTGCTTCTACTTTCATGGGTCTGTTTTTTATTCTTTTTCTTCCGAAGGAGTGATGACTGTTACGTAACGGCAAATTTAGAGGTTATTTTTTCGCTGGCGTACCGCTTCGTACAAAAAAACGCCACAGGCTACGGAAACGTTTAGCGAACCGATATTCCCGTACATGGGCAGTTTGGCCCTGTGGTCTGCAGACTTCAATACGGAAGGGGAAATCCCTTTGTCTTCGGCTCCCATTACAATGGCTGTGGGGGTGGTGAGCTGAAGGTCGTAGGGTGTGTTTTCCGTTTTTTCAGTGGCGGCAATAACCTGTATGCCGGAAGCCTGGAGGTAGAAAACGGCATCCTTGATGTGGTCTACCTTGCAAATGGGTACGTTGAACACGGCCCCTGCCGAGGTTTTTACCGTATCGGCAGTTACAGGTGCAGCGCCCTTACTCTGTATAATAATGCCGTGTACACCGGTACATTCGGCAGTACGGATAATGGCGCCGAAATTCCTTACATCCGATAATTGGTCCAGCAAGAGGAACAATGGTATTTCTCCTGATTCTATGGTGTTTAAAACAAGATCATCGAGCGTATGGAATTCTACGGGAGAAATATTGGCTATGACCCCCTGGTGATTTTTATTGCCCAGTCGGTTCAGCTTTTCCAGGGGGACGTAAGACGTATTGATCTTTTCCCTGCGGAGCAGGGATTCCAGTTCCGAGAACAACGTTCCTTTAAGCCCTTTCTGAATAAAGACCTTGTCCACGGCCTTTCCGGCTGATATGGCTTCTATCACTGCCCGTATGCCGAAAATCTGATAGTTGTTTTGCATGGGGGCAAAGGTATAAAAAAGAAGCTGTTCTTATCCGGGATAAAAACAGCTTTCATGCATTTGTTCAATTAAAACTTTTCTAAAAAGTTATACACAGGGAGGACCCGGAATGAACCTGCAGTTTGTCCCGTCATATTCAGGGTTTGTTGTACAGCATGTCATTTCGGGATCACAACACTTTGTCGGGGTTCCGGGAGGAGCCCCGCCGAGAATCTTTTTCTGCTCATTTTCATTCAGTACCTGAGCATTTTTTAATTTTAACAGGCTTGGTAACATAATTAAAGGATTTATAGGTTGATTTTCCCGGACTTTTAGAGACACCCGGGACTATGTCTTTAATGGTGAGGATACGCTGTTTTATATTGTGTTTCCTTTCGGAAATTCCTGGTGTTTTGCTGTTACAGTAAAGTGTTACAATACGCTATAACCTGTATTAAATCCTTTGACTTTTTGACATTGAGGTCGTTTTTCCTGAGATATGGCTTTATGTTAATATCCCTGGTTTTAAACAGTTTTACGATATTTTTGTTGGAAGGTTTCAATTCAGTGATCTCTTCGTCGCCAAACAAGATAAAGAAATCTTCCATATCTACAAACCGGGCAGGCACATCCACATCGAAACTGGTTACGGCCGGTTTGGCTTCGGTAAGCACTTTCCGGTATTTTTTGAGCAGTGTACATTTTTTGTTTTCTGAAATGACTTCAAAATACCCGAATTCCCTGACGTTTTCGTTCAAATAGTATTTAAAAATAAATTTCCTGTTGTTCATCACAATTTCCACATCACTGGTCTTGGTAACTGCGTGAACGGTAGTGTCCTTTTTAAGTTCGAATTCTTCGGCGTATACATTATAGCGCAGCGGGTGTTTTCCAAGTACGGTATCCCTGTAATACACAACACCGGACATAAAATGTTCATTCAGATAGGCGGAGCCCGTAATTTCGGGAGTGTTGTTTGTGTTGTTCACGGACGGGTCGATGTTACGGATCGTTTTCCGGACATAATCGATAACCCGGAGATCCTCGGTAAACCGGTTTGCGGGTTGTGCCCGGTTAGACGGGTCCTGGGAATAGAGTGTTGATATGAAAAGCAACGCTATACATTCAAGAATTATATTGATTTTGTATATTCTCATTCCGTTAAAAATTAAGAAGAAGGTGTCTGAAAAATAGTTTATCCTGAGCGACAACCGAAGGGCCCGAGGTAACAGAAATGGGAAATAATACGCTTTTCAGACACTTTCTTCTATAATGTATCAGTTATTGTTTTCCGTAAAAATGGTCGGCCAGTCTTGCCCGTCTTCCCGGGTAAGTATGGTGGTACCCCCCTCGCCGTTGGCGTTGGACCATTCTATGGTCATTTCGGCTCCTGAAACACTGGTGATGTTGTAGGAATAGGCAGGGACTTCTATCTCGTTACCTTCTTCATCTGTTACTTCGCCCCTTTCTGCTTCAAATCCTTCGCAGGCCCAGATAACTCTTGCGTCATCCTCGGTATCCGGGGCGGCACCCCAGCAGGGATACAGACCAAGGCTAAGGTCGGAGGTAGCATATGAGCCGGGAGTAGCGGTCTCTTCCCAGGTTACCGTACCGGTGATGATATCGTCGGAGCAGTTCCCGGGAAAATCAGAACTCGTACCGGTAAATGTATCGGTGGTAACAAATGTGTGTGTCCCGGCCAGGCTTTCTGTGATCACGCAGGGAATTTCCACATTGTATGTAAAGGGGGAGGCAAAGAACACTCCTCCGGAAACCGTATTTCCCACGGTTGATCTGGAGAAAACCCTGCCATCTGTGAGTTCCAGTTCAAAGCTGACGGCCCAGTTGTCTCCTCCTTTTACTTCCGTTTCATCAATACCGGTTGTGGCGATCATCTCCGCTACGGAAATGGAAAAGGTATAGCCGGGCATGTCTTCTTCATCCGGGGTGAATTCGGAAGCGGGAATGGTGGTGTACAGGATATCGTCTGTTGATATACCTTCATCGTCGCTGTCGGCCAGCTCGGTATTGTCCTGAAAACGAATGTAGGCGCGTACTTCCTGAAGCAGCGCCCCGTCTTCGTAATCGTCTTCCTGGAGTATTACCGTAAAACCGGAACCGGCCTCAAACGAGGAAGTATTGTAGTTGTATGGGGTTTCTTCCGAGGTGATCTCAATGGTTCTCAGGATGGCCCCCCGGGTTACATCGTCGTATACCGAGTCTACCGTCTTGTCTCCTTCGCATGAAAGAATAAAGGAGGACAGGGATACGAACAATAACTTACTGATATATTTTTTCATGATCTGTCATTTTTTAATTGGCAATTGGAAAACCTTCTTCGGGATTGTTATCCCAGAATACCCTGGTGGTAACATTGGGTTTCTGGCTGATATTCGAATTGTTATTGGCATAAGCGGCCGGATACAGGAACGATCGTATAAATCCGCCCGGGTTGGGTTCCAGGTTGGGCTGGAGGTCGAGCGGGGCACCTGTTCTCCGGTAAAAATTATAAGCATCAATACCGTTGCCGAACAGCGTTACCCAGAATTCCTTGGCTATAATGTTCAGTTTTTCATTTCCGGTAGCATCGTCATAAAGCTGGCCCACTTCGTTCATGTATGCAGTGTCATCAGATTCGGGACCTGCAAGGGAGAGATCTGCGCTGCTGTCGAGTTCCCCGAAACTTCTCACCTTGGTGAAGGACTTGGCAATTCCGGAAAGCATATGATCTTTGGCCTCTGTCGTATTGCCGGATATATAACTGATCTCGGCCAGCAGGAAATCTACTGTAGAACTCAGGAAAATGGGGGTGATACCGGCACCTCCGCCTCCCTGGCTGATAGTAACAGCTTCGAAAGTGTTGTCGTCGAATCTTCCGCCGGCGGGATATACGCCCCAGGTGGTTCGTTTATTGCCATCGGGTGGAATACCATCGTCGTCTCCGTGATCCCTTCCCCAGTACCCGTTGGGGAGATTACAGAAGGTGTATCCGCCGTCCACATAATGCTGTGGGGCGGGTTCCACACTACAGGTGAGTTCCTGTTGATTGGTGGGGGCTCCGTTTCCGGGCGTAGTAGGGTTTTGGCGGTAAAAATAGAAACGTATCCTGGGGTCTGGTTTTTCGAATGTGGAATATGCATTGCCCACTTTGCCGGACTGCATGTAGTTCATCAGCCAGTTGGACATATAGCTTTCTGCTCCGGTGGATTTGTAGTTGTCAATGTATTTGGGATGTCTGGTATCCGGGTTAACAATATTCCGGCCCCATCGGAACTGAAAATCTTCCGAAATGTCCGTAATGTACATGCCGGTACTGACAATCTGGTTGATATTGTCAATAGCGCTGTCATCCACGAGGCGTTGCTGTATGTATATTTTGATTTTGAGTGAATTGGCCAGTTTTTCCCAGTTTTCCCAGTTCCCGTTGTAATACATGTCAAATTCGGGGTCTGCAAGGTAATCTTCGTCCTGAAAGAGGATAATGGCCTCGTCCAGAAGTGTGAGGGCAGCCTGGTAAACGGAAGCGCCGGGGTCCGGTGCGGGGTTAAAGTTTTCCGCGCCTTGCAGGGCTTCGCTGTATGGGATTTCTCCGAAGAAATCTACCAGGGTTACTATGGTAAAGGCTTCAAATACTTTTCCCATGGCAACATGCTTTTTTAATTCCGCTTCTTCCGCCAGCGGATACATGGCATAGATATCGGTCAGCATGGAAGAATAGGCTGTTCTCCATTCAATGTCGAATCCGGAGGGGCTGTAGGCCTGCAGGTATTGCCTGGTGTCCATCCAGCTGAGCCGGATAACTGCCGATGCCACGATAGCGAGTCCTTCATCGCTTTCTTCGTCGAAAAGCCTTGCGAAGTCCTCCTGCACCTTATTCAGGTAGAAATCGGGAGAAGCTTCTCCGGGAGGTAACTGGTTGGGATTTTCTGCAAGGTCCAGTTCGGTCGTTTCACAGGAAAACAGGATTCCGAGTGAAAAGATCGCATATATAATTTTGTGATTCCACATTTTCATTGTCGTAATTTTTTAAAAGGTTACTTTTATGGACATACCGTATCTCCTGGAACTGGGGCCGTTGAGGAATTCCAGTCCGAAACCGTTTCCTACACCGGTACCCACAGATTCCGTATCGAAATGGGTGCTTTTCGGGACACCGAAAGCCCTGTACCAGATATTCTGCCCGCTAAAGGTGATGCTCAATGTTCCGAAAGGCGTTTTTTTCAGCATTCTTTCGGGCAGTGAATAACCGATGGAAACTTCTCTCAGCCTTAATATGCTACCGTCATATACCTGTAACTCACTCGGACCGAATGCTATATTGCTGAAGTAGAAGTCCGAATTATTTACCTGGATGTCGTTGGGAGAACCGTCTTCTTTTACTCCCGGGAGTATAAAGGTGTCTTCCCGGTCTTCGGTATCTGTTACCAGTCCGCGACCGACCAGGGCAGAGACGGTATTGGTATATATGTCACCTCCGTGGCGGTATGCCCAGCTCATTCCGAGGGAAAAGTTTTTATACCGGAAATTGTTGTTAACGTTTAGTCGCCAGTCGGGATTGGGGTCGCCTATTTCGAAGAGTCCGGCTTCCTCTACATACATACCTCCGCTGTCTACTACGAGGTTGTCATTATCATCCCGTAGCACCCTGCTTCCCATGATAATGCCATACGGTCTTCCTTCGACTGCAAAGTTACCCAGGTCTGAAGTTCCTACGGTGATATTACTGTTTTCGGTGATCCTGATGTTGTCTGTGTCGTTCCCCAGGTCGTTAACCGTGGTTTCATCTGCGGTAAAGTTTCCGGAGATCATCCAGTTAAAACCTTCGCCTTCGTTCCGGAACACGGTATAGGAGAGGTCTGCTTCTATTCCTTTTACCTGAACTTCCCCGATATTGGTGAAGGTAGAGGTATATCCGGATGCCGGGTCAAGCGGCCTGCTGGTAATGAGGTCCGTTGTGGTTTTCTGATAAATGGAAACATCCAGCCCGATCCTGTTTTGAATGAACCTGGATTCGATTCCGAGTTCTATTTCAGAAATCCTCTCCGGTTTTAAACTGGTATTTCCCAGTCCGTTGGCCACGGTATTGGAAGTGACAAGGGTACCGTCTATAATGTATTCCCGTGTGTTGAGGTCAAGACCGGAGAATATGGGGTAATCTCCGGCAAAACCTGCCGAGGTCCCGTAACCGGCCCTTAACTTCAGGAAATTGAGTCCGTTTTGGCTGCTCCATCCTTCGAATGCCGTAGTAGGTATAAAGGAAGCACTGGCACTGGGGTAGAAGATGCTGCGATTGTCGGTGGCAAAATTGGATACCCAATCATTCCGGCCGGCAAGGGTAAGGTAGGCAAAACTTTTGTACCCGAATTCCGCTTGTCCGTAGAAGGCCACGATATTCTGTTCCGAGTCGAATTGTATGGGGGTTTGTGATTCGAAATTGTAATGTCTGAATATATTAAATACTTTTTGCTGGTCGCTTTGCACCCCTTGCCTCGAAAATTCCGTTCTTCTTGCATTGGCCCCTGCGTTGAAGGAAATGTCGAGGTCTTCGGTGAGGAGATAACTGCCATTCAGCTGAAAGGTATGATCCCATGTGGTATTCTTATTGTCGTATGTGGTATAACGGCCCAGTAACGGCCCTTCGGCACCGCCCTTGTTCTGTCCGCTTTCGTTCCTTTCCGTAAAGAAATCGATGGTGGTCCTCCAGAAGACATTCAGATTGTCATTGATCTTATAGGTTACGGTCCCGTTACCGAAAACCCTGTTGGTGTACTGATTTCCGAAAGCGTTGGCTGCGGTCCACCTGGGGTTCTGGATGTCGTTACCTCCCCTGTAGTAAACGCTTCTGCCGTCTACGGGGCTTTGGTAAGGCATCCCCATGAGGTCTATACTTCGGGGGGTGAAGAACAAATGCCCGAAAACAGAAGAACTTTCACCAAAGGCCCCGTTCCCTACACTTGCTGCAACGGGCGGGGAGATGAAATCTGTCCGGGTATAGTTCAGGGTACCGTTTACAGTAAAATTATTGGATAATTCTACCTTTCCCCCGATACCGAATGTGTTTCTTTTAAGGGAGTTTCCGGGAGTAAAGCCCTGGTCGTCCAAATGACCGAAGTTGGCGTTGTACGCAATTTTTCCATCTTCCGACTGGCCACCTACGTTTATAGAAGTATTCAATACGGTTCCCGTACGGAAGAAGTCGCGAACGCCGTCATAGGGTTGAAAGCGATAGGGGACACCGGCATATTCCGGGAAGTGTGAGGCTACAACTTCGTTGTTTTGCGTTGGGTGGTTTATAAGTGGTGTACCGTCATCGTCAAATCCCATAAAGGCACTTCCGAAATCGTCGGGGTTGGTACTGGAGAATGAAGGGCCCCAGTTGCTGAAGAACCACCCGAAAGCCTGATCGAAACCTCCCCCGTACTTGTTCTGATAATCCGGGAATGATGCAATTTCATTAAAAAAGACGGATTGATTTACCGTGATCTCAAATTTCTTGCTTCCGCCTCCGGCAGCACCGTTTTTGGTGGTGATAAGTACAACACCGTTCCTCCCTGCCGTACCGTAAAGGTTGGCTGCTGCGAGCCCTTTGAGCACAGAGATGCTTTCGATACTGTTCGGGTCGAGATCTATAAAGCGGCTCGATCCGTTATTGCCGTCTACAAAATCGCCTTGTGAATTGGTCCCGGAATTGAACGGGATACCGTCCACGATAAAAAGGGGCTGATTCCCCCCTGTAACGGAGGTGTACCCCCTGATGATCATATTGGTCCCGGAGCCCGACATCCCGTTGGCGGCATTGATCTGAACCCCGGAGGCCTGGCCGTTGAGTACCCGGCCTATGTCGCCTTCGGCCTTTTGTTCGAGGTTTTCAGATCCCACCGTGCTTACGGCATATCCCAGTGCTTTTTTCTCTCTTTTGATCCCCTGGGAAGTAACTACCACTTCTTCGAGGGCCTGGGCACTCTCGGTCATCTGAACGTTTATGGTGTTTTTTTCTCCAACTGCACGTTCTTCGTCCTGCTGGCCGATGTAAGTGAACAGGAGGGCCTGGCCCGGACTGGCATTAATGGTGTAATTACCGTCAAAATCGGTCTGAGTACCACTGGTGGTTCCTTTGACCAGGATATTTACCCCGGGAAGGGGCATACCGTACTGGTCGGTAACCGTACCCGAAATTGTTTTTTCCTGTGCATGGGACAGGTGCACAGCTAGCGCCAGTAACAGCGCTAGGGAAATGCTGAACTTTGTCTTCATATTTACTAGATTATTTGAGTTAGTCAGTAATAAAAGTCCTAAAATCAAACAACATGTGCAAATAATATGTTAATTTAACTTAAATTATCATATTATTTATATACATGTTAAATAGAGGTAAGAAAAATTATAAGTTAGGTAAATAAGGGAGGGGGTTACTGGTGATATATGATTTTTGCTGTAAGAGAAATACGTGTATTTTGTGGAATAAAAAAGAGGTTGTCTAAAAAGACAACCTCTCCAAGCTAAAATCAAGTATATGTAATAACAATTATTGCTCCAAAGTTAAAGTGGCTTCAAAATAATTGGTTTCCATATATCCGTTGTCAAACATCCACTGGTTGGGGGAGAATCCATCCTGATCGAGATAGTATTGGATAGTCAGGGTGGGAACTTCTCCGCTGTCGTCATATGTTCCGGAGCCTGATACTGTGTAATCATACAGGACTCCTTCGTATAAGGTTGTGAATATATACTGGGATTCTATGGTAACTTCACCAGTGGCTTCGTCGAGTGTGTAATACACGGTTCCTTCTTCCTGTATTTCTTCTCCCCAGGTGGTTTGCATCCACTCACTGTTCAGGCCGTATATCAGCATTCCGTTACAATCTACTGTGGTTCTCACTGTACTTTCGTAGCCTTCCGGGTTAAAGGCGTCAACGACATCTGTTCCTGTCCAGCTGAACGTCTGGGAATCGAAATTATTGAATTCGACATTTTCAAAAGTATACGTTTCTCCCGATTTGGTTACTTTGGCCATAATGAAATAATTGGCTTTACATGCGTAAGCAGTATTAATCGCGTTATCGTATGTAAATATTTGCTCATTGATAATGCCAACCTGGTCGAACTGAAGTGTTAAATTTAAATCTGATGCTATGTGTGCGTTTCCTTCATGTATATCTGTCACCACATAATATTCCCCGTCCGGGGTGTCCGCTGTTAAAACATGGGTCTCAAACGCTGTTTCGTTAGTACTATCAATAACAGCTGTGTAGGGAACGTCGGTCAATAATAGCCTTAAATCTCCCAGATCAGTAGGGGCTATCTCATTGCCTTCATGATCCGTGACTGTACCGGAAGCTTCCCATGAAAGAGCGATAGCCAGATCGCCCGAAGTAAGGTTCCGGATATTAAATGTTACCATTTTGGAATTAATGGCCTGAACATTGGATTCGGTTCCTGTGGCTATTTTAATGACAGCCGTTTCTGTTTCTTCGGACAATTCATCCGAATGAATGGCAATTTCATCCGAAGCTGAAGTCGTCCCTGCGGGAATACGTACCTGATGCGGAAAGGAAAAATCCTCACCGTCTGTTGCTGTGCCTTCCGTCTGTTCCAGGTTTACTACAACGTCAACGATCTGTGGCTCACTTATAGATACAGTAAATGCGTAAGTAGTTTCCGTTTCAATCAAAGTCTGGTTGTCATTAAACTCCAGGGCAACTTCAAGGGAAGGAGCTGAAGCTGTCAAAGTGCTGTCTCCCGTATGGTCATCATCGCTACAGGCTGTTATCAGGATGAGTAAGCACCAGGCCCATGTCAAATTATATATATAGCTTTTCATGTTGTTTTCTTGTTTTTCAAGTTAATCGACTATTTTTTCCAATACCTGATAGAATTCCCTGGAATTACCGGCGGCATTATCCGTTAGATATCCAAAGCTCATGTACAGCTTGTCTGCACCGTTTATATCATCCCGCTCTACGTAATTTGTTTCGGAACCACAGGGGACATTGGTCATTTCTCCGGCATGAGACTGACAAGTAATGAAGGGTTGTCCGTTACCCATTTGATCTTCCCCGGATGGTGTTTTTTCCGGATAGGTTATCTTGTCGTTTTCATCGATTTGGAAGTACCACTCATTACCTTCAAATGCACCGAAATACTCAACGACCCGATATGTCGTGGCATCTACAGATTCGATCAGGGTCTCTGCGGGCCAGTCGGAGGCCGTATAAGTTAAAACACCTATTCTGTAATATTCGGCATTCAGGGTTCTGTATAAGCCTGCAAAACGAGTGCCTACGGAAACTTTTGTAGTGGTGGAATTAACATTCATATGTCCTTCGGATGTAGTGGAGATGTATTTTAGGGTCCAGAAGTCTCCGATATTCAAATCACTGTCACTTTCAGGCAGCGGATTGTCATTAACCGTTAACCCTTCCCGGAGGTCTTCATATTTGAAAGAGAAGGAGAAAGATGGTTTTTCCCCGGCTGTTGTGTTGTCTATGGAAAGGGTTTCAAATAATACCTCATTACTTGTGTTGCCTGTGGCGGCATCAGTAAAGCTTTTGTATACCTCGATGGAGGTCGTTTGTTGTCTGCTTTGGAAGACGGTGCCTGAAGCGGTATAGGTGCCGTCATTTCCGACGACATAACCGATGCTCGCATTATTAAGGGAGAGCAGGCCGCCTTTAATGGCATTGCCGGTTAATTCGTCGTTATCGTCATCTATGCATGATACCGTGATGGATAGAGACAATAATGCATATATTAAGAATTTTATTTTTTTCATCTTGTAACGTTTTAAGTTTAATTATTGCCAGAATAAAGGTGATGTTAATTCGTCACCTCCAAGCCTTTGTGCTCCACTATCGTAATTGTCCTTGTTTAAAGAGACTTCTGTGGTTGGATAGTAATAGCGGGAAGGTATTTGGTTTATGGCTGCTTCTGCGGCAGGTTCTAATGCAGGGATTTTTGTTCTTCTCCATTCTGTCCACGCTTCAAATCCCTGATCGAACAATGCCAGCCATAATTGCTGGCCTATTTTTTCCCTTGCGTCAGCTTGTGTAGTAAATCCAATGCCCGGTTGAGCCAGGTATGTTGACGCGCTCAGACCGTTGAATTCAAAACTTGCCTGGATCCCTTCGTTATAATAAACCAGTGCCTGAGCTGTGCCTCCGGAAATATATCCTTCATTTGCTGCCTCTGCTTTTAAAAAGCTCAATTGAGCATAGGACATTATGGTACCTGGTAATTCGGGGTTTAAGTAGAATTCTCCTAAACCTGAAATATTGGCGTAGGTATAGCCCAGGGCTTCATTGGGCAGTGTAGTCTGGTTGCCATATCCTGCCGGTTTCCCCATGATGTCACCATCTGCATTAGGGGCAGCGTAAACTTCGAGCCTCGGGTCATTTAAGGATTCCATCATTTCTACTAAAGCGGAATTTACTTTATACTCGGGTCTTGCTCCAAAGTCTATCAATTCGTAGATAGGGTTTGCGTCTGGTTGATTGGGTAAGTAACTCACCTGGGCATTATCTGCATTAGAAGTGAACATTTGTCCACCGTTGATTAATGCCTGTAACTCGGCGCTCACATCTCTTGTAGAAGAAATTCTCATCAGGGCTCTGAACTTTAGTGAGTTGGCCAGTTTTTTCCATTTGGTGATATCTCCCCCGTAATATAAATCTGAAGAAGCTACTACTTCGCCACCTCCTGTAGAAAGCATGTTTGCTGCCTGGGTGTACATGTCAATGACGCCTTCATATACTGTAGCTTCGTTGTCGTAAACGGGTTTTAATATATTGGGATCCATAGCCTCTGTGAAAGGGATGGGGCCGTACAGCTCTGTTAAAAACTGAAAACCGGATGCCTGTATAATTAGGGAAATGGCCTGTAGATTGGCATTCCCTTCTGCTTCCGCCAGGGAGTACATGGCATTGGCTTCAGATATTACATCAGAATACATGGTGTCCCAAATGTTGTCTATAACTCCTCTTCTTGGAACGTATCTTTCTTCGTCGTTGTATTGAACTTTGGTCCATGTCTGGGCCCAAACGGCACCCATATCGCCTCCGGCGCCACCCAACACTCCGTATAATACATTGGAATAAATTCTTTGTGATCCGCCCAATAATAAGTGTGCCGGTAGTGCTACAGGGTTATTGGGATCTGTGTTTAGCTCTTCAAAATCTTTATCACAGCCTGTGATCATGATAAGGCTAAACAATACATATAGTATTTTTTTCATTTTTTTCATGATATATATTTTTAACCTATTCAGAATTTTAAGTTTATGTTAAAGCCTATATTTCTGGAAGACGGATATTGACCGAACTCCTGGCCCTGTTCGCCGTTGGCGCTACTAAAACCTGTTTCAGGGTCTATGTGAGGCGCTTTTTTATATAATATAGCCAGGTTTCTGCCTACAACTGAAAACTTAAGAGATTGAATAGGAGTGTTTTCTAATAGTCTTGAAGGTATAGAATAACCAAGGGTAACCTGTCTGAGTTTTACATACGATGCATCAAATATGGCACTGGACTCAATGGAGTTGCTATAAGACGCCTGGTTAAAAGATTTTGCAGGAACAACCACATTATTGGGGACATAGCCTCCGTTGCCGTCAGACATTACTCCTTCTCCTACGAGGCCCCCCTCTCTTCCTATTAGGGTTTCTTCCAGAGTACCGGCGTATCTGCCCCATGCATATGTCATACTGTGGATATCGCCTCCGATTTTTGCGTCTATGAGGGTGGAGAAATCGAAATTTTTATATCTGATAGAGAAATTGGCGCCTCCTGTCCAGTCCGGAGCTATATCTCCCAGAACTTGAGGAGTCTGATTGATTAAAGGCAGACCGTTTTGGTAAATCACCTGGCCGTCATCTGTCCTTTCAAAGTCGCGCCCCACAAGAGCACCGTATGGCTGACCGGCCCTGGCTTCAAGAGTGACGCCCCACTGGCTTCCCAGGATATAACTGTCCAACTCACCTAATGAAGTAACCTGGTTGTCGTTTTTTGCCCAGTTGAGGTCTATGTCGAAATTGAAGTCTTCTGTCCGGACTACGGTTCCTCCGAGTTGTATTTCCACACCCTTGTTGCTCATGTCTGCAATATTGTCCCAGACATTTCTGTATCCGGTGGAAGAGGATACCTGGATGGGAACCAAAAGGTCTTCACTTTGTTGATCGTAATATGTTGCGCTCAGACGCAATCTGTTTTGGAAAAATTTAGCGTCGAGACCGACCTCGATACCGGTAACGGTTTCTGCTTTTAAATTGGGATTGTATTGTGTGTTGGGTAACTGTCCCTGATTACCAAAGCCTGTGTTATTGAGGCTAAAAGTGGGGTTGATGTTGTAAGGACCTAAAGCACCTGTGCTCCCCACTTTTGACCATCCGCCTCTTAATTTAAGGAAATTTATACGTTCTCCTAAATCAAATATGTCAGATAACACAATGGAAGTGGAGACGGAAGGGTAAAAGAATGAGTTGTTCTTTTTTGGCAGAATACTTGCCCAGTCATTTCTACCGGTAAAATCGATAAAAAAGAAGTTCTTATAGGCTATTTGACCGTAACCGTATAAACTATTGATCTTTTGATTTCTTTTGGGGGTCTGCCCGCGGATACCAGGTTCCCTTAGTACTGCTACGGCCCCTGTTTGTAAATTTGAAATATCATATAAACCCGGTAACTCGAGAGCGGGAAGAGAGGCGTAAGTACTGGTGTATCGCCTGTTCATATGATTGCCTCCTACATTGAATGAAAACAAAATATCCTCTGTGATCTCCTTTTCCATGCTGAGCAATACGCTGGCATTGATCTCTTCAAACCTTCGCTGTATTTCAGTATAAGTTCCGTCGGGAGCGTTGTTGCTTCCTTTGGCTTGTCGTCTGGTTTCCAGTTGAGAGTAAAAATCTGCTCCCAGCTTAGTACTTAGTGTTAGCCAGTCATTTAATTGATACGACAAATCGACATTTCCTACAATACGATCCTTTTCGAGGGTGTTTCTGTTGGTTTCCAATACCCAATACGGGTTGTTCTGGAAGTTGTGATTCCAGTTGAGCGGAGTCCCTGCAGCAGGGGTGTGGTCCGGGGCCAGGGGAAAGTTTCTCCAATCTCTTAAATCAGAGAAGTTAACATTTCTGGCGGACCAGATAAATTGCTGGAAGGGGTTTTCATTGTTGTACCCGGTTATTGGCAGATTGTCACTATCTATATTGAAGTAATTGGCAGACAGGCTTGCTGTGAATCTTTCTCCCAGATCTAAAGTCCCGTTAAAGCCTATTGTTGTTTTTTTGAGTTCCGTAAAAGGAATCATTCCCTTTTCATCACTGTTACCGATGGATAATCTCATTTTTCCCTTGGTGAGGGATAAATTATTGCTGATATTGACACCGGTATCCAGGAAGTCCCTTACGTTATCGGGATAAGAAACCCACGGAATGGGGTTTCCGTCATTAATTAATTGAGAATTCCATTGAATAAATTCAAGACCTACGTCCAATGGAGGCCCCCAGCTTTCGTCAACTCCGTCTCCAACGCCGCCGCTGGCACCGTCAACATATTCAAAATAACTGGGATCTCCGCCCTGACCGTATGAATTCTGATAATCCGGTAAAATTAAAGGATTGGAGAAGGTGACATTTGTATTAAAAGAGACTTCGAATTTTTTGCCTTCACTACCTCTTCTGGTTGTAATAACGATAACGCCATTACCGGCTCTTAAGCCGTATAATGCGGCAGCATTGGGTCCTTTTAAAACGGATACCGATTCAATATCGTCGGGATTGATATCAGCGGCTCCGTTGGGTAAGTCAACACCACCTCCCGAACCGGCATTCCCGAAAGATCTGTTGTCAATAGGAACTCCGTCAACTACGTACAAGGGTTCGTTATTACCTGTTATTGATGAGTTTCCCCTGAGGACAATCCTCGATGAAGCGCCGACACTACCTGAAGTTGAGGTTACCTGTACGCCTGCAACTTTACCGCTTATGGCGTTGGATATGTTGCTTTCCCGCGCTTCGGTCAACCCATCACCGGAAATGCCTTGTACAGCATAACCCAGGGCCTTTTCTTCTCTTCTGATACCAAGGGCTGTGACAACCACTTCTTCCAATGCCTGAGCATCTTCAGTCATTTGTGTGTTTATGGTGCTTTCTGCCCCGATTGTCTTTTCTACATCGGCCATGCCAATGTATGAATAGACGAGGATTTGACCTGCACTCGCCTGAATAGAATAATTCCCGTCAAAATCGGTTTGTGTCCCGACGGTAGTCCCTTTTACAAGGATGTTTACCCCGGGCAGCGGCAAGCCGTCCTGATCAGTCACCGTACCTGTGATTGTTTTTTCCTGTGCAAAAGAAAGATGCACAACAAACGCCAGTAGTAGCGTTAGTAGTCTACTAAACTTTGTTCTCATTTTTGAATTATTTGAATTAGCTATCGTAAATATCTTAAAAGAATGTTAAAAACACAAAGATTTAATCTTAATTGTTTTAAATTTTAACTTTATTAGGTTAATTTAATAAAAATACTACGTTAAAATTAAGTTAATAAATTTTGTTTAGTAATTTTCATTAACATTGTTTTGAGCGTTATTTCATCAATATTTTAAGGTGTTATCTTATTTTGTTGACGGGGAGAAGTGAATCCTCTATGTTCTCTTCCGGGTTCTGTAGTTTTGACCGCTATCCTCCGGTGCAATTTTTTATATCTTTTTTAGGCTTGTGTCGCGACAGACCGATTTTGTAAATAAGGCGGCTTCGTACTTCTAACTTTTTTTCTATTTTAGTGAGCTGAACAAAATTCCTTGCCCGATGAGAGGAGTTCTACTTACTAAAACCTATTTATGAACCTGAAAAAATTTCCGTTTTACAGGCAACTCGATCAAATGGACTGTGGCCCTACCTGCCTGCGGATGATAGCCCGGTATTACGGAAGGTCTTATTCTACCGATTTTTTAAGGCGTAAGGCGAATATCACCCGGGAGGGTGTGTCCCTGGGCGGGATAGCTGAAGCCGCTGAAAGTATCGGTTTTCATTCCCTGGCGGTAAGTATCGATTTTAAAACACTGGAAGAAGAAGTGCCCCTGCCCTGCATTGCGCATTGGCGGCAACGGCATTTTGTGGTGATCCATGCCATTAAAAAAGACAAGGTCTATGTGGCCGATCCTGCCCACGGGTTGGTAAAGTATGATAAAAAGGAGTTTGTCGCCGGATGGATGGGCAAGAATGCCGATATTGATAATGACGAAGGCTACCTGCTTTTACTGGAACCTACGCCCAATTTCTACGAAAATGACCAGGGAACCAAAAAAGAATACGGGTTTAGATTCCTGTTCTGGTATTTCAAGCCCTATAAAAAGCATCTGACGCAATTGTTCCTGGGGTTGGCCGTGGGAAGCTTGTTGCAACTTATATTTCCTTTTTTAACCCAGGCGGTAGTTGACTACGGTATTAATTATCAAAACCTGAATTTTGTTTATCTCATATTAGTTGCCCAGCTGACGTTATTCATTTCACAAACCTCCGTAGAGCTTATCCGGGGCTGGATATTGTTGCACGTCACCAGCAGGGTAAATATCAACCTGATCTCCGATTTCCTCATCAAGCTGATGCGGTTGCCCATTGCGTTTTTTGATTCCAAGAACACCGGGGATATCATTCAGCGTATCTACGACCATAACCGGATACAGAATTTTTTGTCGACCACCACACTTAATACATTGTTTTCGGCATTTAATGTGATTATTTTCGGTGTGGTGCTGGCTTATTATAACCTGGGGATATTTCTCGTTTTTCTTTTCGGTTCCATATTCTATATAGGGTGGACCCTGCTCTTTATGAAAAAACGGGCCGAACTGGATTACAAACGGTTCGACCAGTCTTCAGACAATCAGAGCAGTTTGTACCAGCTTATTTCCGGCATGCAGGAAATCAAGCTCAACGGTTCGGAAAGACGGCGACGGTGGGAGTGGGAAGCTATCCAGGTACGCCTGTTCAAGATTTCCATTAAAGGACTTTCGTTGTCCCAGACGCAAAACACCGGTGGTCGTTTTCTCAACGAATTGAAAAATATCCTGATTACATTTATAGCGGCAAAATCTGTGATTGAAGGCGATCTTACCCTGGGTATGATGCTCTCGGTACAATATATTATAGGGCAACTCAATCTTCCCATCAACAATTTTATCACCTTTATCCAGTCCGGGCAGGACGCCAAGATAAGCCTTGAAAGGCTGTCGGAAATTCATTCCAAGGAAGACGAGGAAGATCCTTTTGAAGATAATATAACGGCTTTACCCGATGACAAGAGTATTAAGTTTCAGGATGTCAGTTTCAGGTACGGCGGGGATTCCTCCCCTCTGGTGCTGGACAACCTCAATTTTGAGATCCCGGAGGGCAAGGTTACGGCCATAGTCGGTGCCAGCGGAAGCGGAAAAACCACTCTGGTGAAGCTGTTGCTCAAATTCTATGACCCTACCAAAGGAACCATCTTTGTGGGCAATGCCCGGTTGAAAAACCTGAACACCACCATGTGGCGGAAAGCATGTGGTTCCGTGATGCAGGACGGTTTCCTGTTCGGAGATACCATTGCCCGTAACATTACCGAATCCGATTCCGAAGGAATTATCAGCAAAGAACGGCTGGTGCATGCCGTAAGTGTGGCGAACATAGAGGATTTTATTGAAGAGCAACCATCAGGCTACAATACCAAGATCGGTTCGAGCGGCGTTAACATCAGTGGCGGGCAGCGACAGCGTATATTGATAGCCCGGTCAGTGTACAAAGACCCCAAATATATCTTTTTTGATGAAGCCACCAGTGCCCTCGATGCCAATAATGAAAAGGCCATTATGGAACACCTGGAAGAATTTTACAAGGGGAAGACCGCGGTTATAGTGGCTCACAGGCTCAGTACGGTAAAGAATGCCGACCAGATCATTGTGCTGGAAAAGGGAAAGATCATTGAACAGGGGACACACCGGGAACTGGCGAAGAAAAAAGGGGCCTATTTTACCCTGGTAAAAAATCAACTGGAATTGGGAGAATAAACCTACCGGATAAAAAATGAGCGATACCAAAGATAAAAAGAAGAAAATCGATCAACTCGACGAACGTTCCGACCAGGTGAAGGAAATTCTGGGAGAAGCACCCAGCTGGATGATCCGCTGGGGGACTACGTTAGTATTTATTATCGTATTGTTCATCATTGTGGGGAGTGCGTTGATACGTTATGACGATATTATCATGGCGCGTATAACCATCACAACCAAGACCCCTCCGGCCTATATACAGGCCAATAGTGCCGGGAAGTTGACTGAACTTTTTGTACAGGCAGACGAGTCTGTCCGGGAGAATGAGATCCTTGCGGAAATAGAAAATACCGCAGATCTCCGGGATGTTTACCATCTGAAAAAACAACTGGCAAATTTTACACCCCGTCTGATAGCACCAGATTCCATACAGAAAATATTTCCGCCCCATCTGAAACTGGGAAGTATCCGGCAGGCCTACACCAGTTTCGTTTCGCAATACCAGAGATATGTGCTTTTCAATACCCTCGAACCGAACAAAAACGAAGTTGTTGCCGCTACACAGCAAATCGAGGAACAGTATGAGTTGCTGGCCAAGCAACAAAACCAGCTGGAACTCTTTGCAGAGGAACTCGTGCTTTCGGAATCCGAATATGCCAGGAACAAGGCCTTGCTGGATAAAGGCGTGATTTCCCGATCGGAGTTTGATGCTATTTCAAGGAGTTATCTTGCCGACAAACAGCGGTATGAAAACCTGAAAAGTTCCGTATCCAATACACGTATAGCCATTGCTTCCCTGAGTGGCAGTAAAACGCAATCTACCATTACCGGGAAGGAACTGGGCTACAGTTACCGGCAGGAATTGCAGGGGAGCCTGGAAACCCTGAAGAACGAAATCCATAACTGGGAACTCACCTATATATTAAAAAGCCCCATGAAAGGCAAGGTGACCATGTTTGATATACGCCACAAATACCAGAATGTAAAGGCGGGCGATATTGTGTTTACCGTGGTGCCCGAAGAAAGGGATTCCCTGATAGGGCAGGTCACCATGCCGGTACAGAATTCCGGAAAGGTAAAGGTAGGGCAGGAGGTCATCATAAAACTGGACAACTATCCTTATGAAGAATGGGGGAGCCTTCGGGGGCAGATTGTCGATATTTCTGCGGTGCCAAAAAAGGGAGAGGCCATGTATTCCATCTATGTTAATGTAGGGAGCCTGGAAACCTCTTTTGACAAAAAACTCGAATTCCGCCAGGAAATGCAGGGCAATGCGGAAATTATTACGGAAGAACTCAGTATCCTGCAACGGATTTTTTATCAACTTAATAAAATATTTTCACGGAATTAGATCGTTTTGTTATTTTTTTGTTATCTTGGAAGACCAAATCTTAAAATTCAACAACCATGAAAAAAAGAAGTCTCAAATCACTTAAACTTAACAAAAAGACGATTTCCGGTTTCAATCCCGAAAAAATAAAAGGAGGGGACTGGCCCACTTATGGCTGTGGGGATTCCTGGCCACCGGCATGTTCTCAGGCAAGGCCGTGTATAGGTTAAAAAGGATCCTTAATTCCCCCGGTCCCGGGGGGATATTTTATTGTTTTATATTTTATTAGCGAAAACAGGAAAAAGAAAGAATGTGATTGGAGCTATCTGTTCTTTTCTGTCTGTTTTTTATCCTGTTGTTTTAAGCAAAACCATTTTTTATTGTGAAAAAAAGAAGCTTAAAGGCGTTAAAAATCAACAAACAAACCACTTCCAGTTTTGCTCCTGAGATGTTAAAAGGAGGAGGACCTACCAAAGGCAATGACAGTAACCGGGATATTTATGGCTGTGGAGATTCCTAACCTTCGGTCTGTTCTGCTGAGACGCCATGTGTCGGTTGAGAAGCTCTTTGTGTTTTACTTCGTACTTAACCGAGGTAAAAATGGAATGTGGAGGATAGAGGTCATCTAAATTCGCAGTTCTTTGTTCTCTACTCTATTTTCTGTATTAACTTTAAACAGATATGCATGAAAAAAAAGAACCTGAAGAATCTGGGATTAAAAAAAATGGTGGTTAGTCGTTTAAATTCGCGAACCGCCAATGAACTCCTTGGAGGAGCAACCAGAGCTGGGGGAACATGTGAAATCATGGGTCCTTCTGATGGCTCACCATGTTGGATTTGTACCAGGTAATGGTAATAGTGAGTTTTTTTATGGAAAAACTTACCTTAGATTAATCAGTTAAACTCTTTCTCAATCAATTTATTATGAAAAAAAGAAGCCTTAAATCACTTAAACTTAACAAAAAGACAATCTCCAGCTTTTCTCCCGAAAAATTAAAAGGAGGCGAAGACTGGACAAGTCCGGCCTGTACCGGATCCTGGCCTCCGGAATGTACCGTGGCAAGACCATGTGTAGGGTAAACGTGTTTTTTATGACACGGCATACAGTTAATTTTTTTATCCCGAATTCTAACAAATCATTACCATGAAAAAAAGAAGTTTAAAAACACTTAAATTAAACAAACAGACCATCTCCGACCTCAATTCGGAAAAAATCAAGGGCGGAGATTGGATAAGTTATGGCTGCGGCAAGACCTGGTGGCCGGTTTGTAACCCTGCTACAATGGAAAATTGCGCCCCTGCCACTGGCGACGGTAATTGCGGGGGGACTACTGGTGGCTGCCCGTAGACCTTACATTTTCTGAATTGAACATACGTAACCATCTCCGATCTCTCGATTGGAGGTGGTTTTGTTTTTAGTGTTAATTTTTAACAAAAAACGTGTATTTCTGTTTGATTTTTTTAACTTGGAAGATATTAACCAAAAACAACCGTAATTATGAAAAAAAAGAAACTTACCGGAAAACTTATCCTGAAAAAAGAAAGAATATCCAACCTTAATGCAATAAAGGGAGGGAACGAAACAGCCATAGGCTGTAATACGGATGAGTATGCCGACTGTGGCACCAACGATTGTGGTACGGGAGGATGTGGCACGGGTAATTGCGGCACAGATGGTTGTGTCACAGCATATAATTGCACAACCGATGCTCATCCGCTTACCGACCCCATTCATTGCAGAACATGTGGTCCTTGTGTATAAACAGGAATTTTTATCATACCTGTTTTCAAAGCTATATTTGATTTTTTTGAATATAGCTTTGTTGTTTTGTAATAAGATATACGTCCCTGCCATTTGTTTTCATTAATACCTACTAAAGAGAAACATGAAAAAAAAAGAACTTCTTCACCATAAACTTGCAGAAATAAGCGAGGTCCTCAGGGGAAAATACAAAGAAAGCGACCAGACCGGTGTTTTAGCCGGAACTTCCGGGATTGCCCTGTTCCAGTTCTACTATTCCAAATTCCTGGATACCGACGAATTTGCAGACACGGGAGTGGAAATACTTACCGATTGTATAGAACGCATAAATAACGGCTATGGTTTTCCAACCTATTGTTCCGGACTTGCAGGGACAGGCTGGGTAATTGACCACCTGGAACAACAGGATTTTATGGATGCCGGAGGGGACGAATTACTCGCCGAACTTGACAACTACCTGCACAATGTAATGGTTTCCGATATAAAAGAGGCTAACTACGATTTCCTGCACGGTGCGTTGGGTTACGGGTTTTATTTTTTAAAACGATATGAGAATACCACCTCTGTCCTGCAGAAAAAACAGTATGAAAATTACCTCTCTGAATTGATCACCCTTTTGAACGAATTGGCTGAAACCGATGGAAATAAGGTTAGGTGGTTGTCTGTGCTAGACAGGGAAACCGGAGAAAAAGGCTATAACCTGAGTTTGTCTCACGGGATGTCCAGCATTGTAAATTTTTTGGCACGGCTCCGCAAACACGATATTTTCAGAAATCAAACAGACTCCATGTTGAAAGGAGGGATTGCATATATTTTAAGTCATAAGAGTGATGATAACAATTCAGCCTCCCTCTTCCCCAGTTGGGTACAGAATGAAGGAGACGATGGCAGGGCAAGCCGCCTGGCCTGGTGTTACGGGGACCTGGGAGTGGGCGTTTCCCTGTGGCAGGCTGCAAAGAGCCTGGATGATAAAGAACTGGGAAATACCGCAGTGGAAACTCTCCGGCATGCGGCCCGAAGGACTTCTCCCGAAAGCAGTATGGTCAGGGATGCCGGCGTTTGCCACGGCTCTTTCGGCAATGCACAGATATTTAATCGTATGCATGCCGAAACCGGAGAAGAAGCATTCCGTAAAGCGGCAGCCTTCTGGATAAAAGACGGATTGGAAAAAGCAGTCCACAAAGATGGTTATGCCGGTTATAAACAATGGAAAGGGATGGATGCCGAATGGTGTGGTGAATTGGCGCTTCTGGAAGGTATTGCAGGTATAGGGTTGAGTATTATCAGTTACCTTTCCGGAGATAATTCATGGGACGAGTGTTTGATGATCGGGTAGAATATTGCAATATTATAACATAAATAACTGACTATCAGTTTTTGTAATTACTGTGAGTAAAAATATTTAAAAAAGCAATGAAATGAAAAACAGTAATCTTAAGGAGTATATCAGAAGGGGATTTGGTGTTTTGCTTATAATATATTGTGTGTCGCCTCTTTTGGCGCAGAAGCAACAGCAAATTGACAACCTGACTGCCTTTGCCAAGGTTTACGGTTACGTAAAATATTTTCACCCCAGTGACGAAGCCTATACCATGAACTGGGATGATTTTGCGATTTACGGGGCGGAACAGGTGGAAAAATGTAAATCGAAGAAAGAATTGATGGCTACACTCAGGAAACTCTTTAAACCTGTAGCACCTTCAATTAATTTTTATGAAGATAAAGCCAGGTTCAAGTTTAATATGGATCAAATTACTCCAAGGGATTTAAAGGGATATGAGTTAACGTATTGGCAACACAAAGGTGTTGGTTTTAATATGTATGTTCATTATGAAAATTCCCCTTATCATAGTGTCAGGGTGAACGGTATGATGAATGTTAGGGAAGCTGATCAATACGGAAAATTAAACATGACGATTGATGCAGAACAATACCGGGGAAAGGAAATAAAATATACCGCCTGGGTTAAAATGAAGGAAGGGATCAGGGGAACCGGTCATCTGAGATTACAGGTAATTGATTCGGACGGGGCAACTTCTTTTCATGATGGAATGTTGAAACGACCTGTAAAGGATAACGAATGGAAACAATATGAAATAATCGGTAAGGTAGATTCGTCTGCAACAACCATTGTATTGGGTGGGGCACTGAAAGGAAAAGGACAGATGTTCCTGGATGAGGCCAGATTGTCTTATAAAGAAGGTGAGGTATGGTTGGATATCCCAGTTAAAGACAACAGCTTTGAAGCTTTGGTCTTAACTTCGACAGCAAATAATAGGGGGCAATGGAGTTATAAAGGGAATGGCTATGATTTTGATATTTCCAAGGAAGAATATCAGAAAGGGAAAAAATCAGCAGTAATAACATTCACTAATAAAGTGGAGCAGGAAAAAGGAAAGCAAATATTTGATTATAAACCGGAATTTGGAGAATTGACAGAAAAACGGATAGGTAAAGGCATGTTCTGCAGTATCCCGCTTGTCCTGTACCGTAATGATAATGGTACCTATCCCGCTGCTGATAAAAAGGAGACGGAACGGCTTATACAGGATACGGAAAATGTGAGTTTACAACCGGAAACACTGGCTTTCCGGTTGGGGAACATCATAAACACATACAATGTATTCAGGCATTTTTATCCATATTTTGATGAAATAGATGTGAATTGGGATAAAGAATTGGAAAAAGCACTGTTGCGATGCTATACCGATAAAACTGAAAATGACCACCTGATAACCCTGCAGAAATTTACCGCACCCCTTAGGGACGGGCATATTAATATTTCGGGTGGATCTCTTGGAAATTATCTGCCGCCGATTCTATGGGAATGGATAGAGGAAAGACTGGTGATAACCGATGTGACGGAGGAGGGGGTTCCTCTAAAAGCAGGAGATATAGTGACACAAATCGACGGACTGGATGCCGGGGAATATTTTGAGGAGATAAATTCAAGGATATCGGCCGGAACCAAAGGCTGGCGGGATTATGTAGCCGCTTATCTGAGCCTGGAAGGAAAAAAGGATTCTAAAATGGTGATTACGGTAAATGACCGGGATATAGCACTTGTACGGAAAAGCACTTATCACAAAAAAGGCCCTCAGTCTACAGCCTGGAAGCCGGAATACAAATACATAAATGACAGTGTTATTTACCTGAACATTACTAAAATAAAGATGGAGAGCATTAACAGGTTGATGCCTGAACTGGAAAAAATGAAATCTATTATATGTGATTTAAGGGGATACCCCAATCGTAATCATAAATTTATATCTCATCTTTTAAAAGTAAACGACACCGCAAAATCTTGGATGCGGATACCTGAAATAGTCTATCCAGATCAACAGCACTTGGTAGGATATTGGGGGAATGAACCATTTCTTAAACGCAAAAAACCTTATTTAGGAGACAAGCAAATTATTTTTATCATTAATGGGGAGGCTATAAGTTATGCAGAAACATATATGTGTCTTATTGAGGGGTATAAATTAGCTACCATTATTGGACAACCAACAGCTGGAACAGACGGTAATTACAATCTTTTTAAACTGCCAGGAGGATATGGTGTAAAGTGGACAGGAATGAAAATGGTGAAACTCGATGGCTCACAACTACATGCGGTAGGTATTATTCCGGATATTTATGTCAATAAGACTATAGAAGGTGTCAAAGCAGGAAAGGACGAATTATTGGAAAAGGCTATTGATATGACAAGCGGGCATAACAGTTCGAAATAGAGATATTCATCAAGTATTAACCTGCTAAAGAAAAAGATGTTTTTTTAGTACCTTAACGCACCCAACCCAAAATCCGAACAATGAACAAAAACCCGTATAACTACTTCTCCAATTATGTTTTGAGAGCTCCGCTGCTCTCAGTAGATTTTTATAAAAACCTCACCCGGGATAAAGATATCACAGACAGGAAATTAAGGGAACTGTTCGAAAACCCTTTGATAAAGGAAGCGGTTTTCCTGGCATCCCCCCCTTTGTACGAAGAGCTGGAACGCTGGGCAGAAGGGGAGGTCACAGATCAGAAAAAGACGGAAAAACTAAAGCATTCCTTTCTCAAATACCTCTCGCGGATGTCGTCGCGCTGTACGCCTTTCGGACTTTTTGCCGGATGTTGTGTGGGGCAGCTCGGGGAAGAGACCAGATTAAAACTCGAGGGGGCTCAAAACAATCGCCGTCACACACGTCTCGATATGAACTACCTGGTGGCTCTTTCACAGGATCTGGTAAAGAATAAAAATATCCGGGAGCAGCTGCTTTTCTATCCGAATTCCAGTATATACCGTGCCGGGGAGCAATTGCGGTATGTTGAATACAAGTACGCCAACAGCAAACGGCACCATCACATTGTAGCCGTGGATGACTCTGAATACCTTTCCGGGATACTGGAAAAAGCATCTCGGGGTGCTTTACTGAAAGACCTTGCCCAAACCCTGGTTGATGAAGAGATCACTTATGAAGAAGCTGCGGGGTTCCTGGAAGAACTGGTGGACAACCAGCTACTCATCAGTGAACTGGAACCTTCGGTTTCCGGACCGGAATTTCTGGAGCAGATACGGGGAGTATTGAAGAAACTGGAAGGTACTGGAAAGATACTGGACATTCTGAACCGGGCAGGTGCCGGAATAAAGGAACTGGATCAGAAAACAGGAAATCTTCCCGAAGCATATATCGAACTCAGTGAATTTTTAAAACAACTGGAAACCGGGTTCGAATTAAAATTCCTTTTTCAGACCGACATGATCCTGGAAGCCGAAAAAAACACCCTGGACAAGTCTGTTGCGGATGATGTAAAGAAGGGGATCGCTTTTTTGAATAAGATAACTCTGCCTCCGAAAAGTACAATACTGGACCAGTTCAAAACTGCCTTTTACGAACGCTTTGAAGAACGGGAAGTCCCTCTTTCCAGGGCATTGGATGTGGAAATGGGCATAGGCTACAAACAAGACCAGGGTGCGGGTGATGTAAGCCCGCTCGTAGATGATATCGTGCTTCCCGGAAAGAAACCCAAACACGAAGTTTCCGAAGTAATGTGGAGCCCCGTACATGACATACTCCGGAAAAAACTGGTCCGGGCCCTGGTTGAAAATGCGTATTGCATAAATCTGGACGATGAAGATTTTAAGGAATTTGAAGAAAACTGGGAAGATCTGCCCGATACCGTCTCTACCATGGTGGAAATCGTGGAAGAAGATGGTTGTACGAAAATCCGGATGGGAAGCGCCGGAGGCTCCAGTGCTGCCAACCTGCTCGGGCGTTTTTGCCACGGAGATGAAAAGCTGGATGCCCATACTCGCGAGATTGTCGGTACGGAAACCAGGGTTAACAGTGACAAAGTGCTGGCGGAAATTGTCCATCTGCCGGAATCCAGGGTGGGCAATATACTGATGCGTCCTGCGCTCCGTGGTTATGAAATCCCTTACCTGGCCAAGTCCGTATTGCCGGAAGAGGGGCAGTTGCCTATAGAGGACCTTCGCATTTCCGTAAAATACGGAAGAAACATCCGCCTGAGGTCGGAAAAACTGAATAAAGAAGTCGTTCCGCACCTTACCAATGCCCATAATTATTCTTCCAATTCCCTGCCTATTTACCATTTTCTCTGTGATATGCAGACCCAGGGACTTCGGGGAGGCGTGGGACTCAACCTTGGTCCCTTTGCAGGGGAATATACGTTTATTCCGCGGATAGCATACGGTAATCTTATTCTTTCGGAAGCTACATGGAACCTGAAAAAAGAAGATATCGAGCCTTTGAAAAAACGGATAAAGGACGATGATAAACCGGAAGAAGCGATCGAGACCTTCAGAAAAGAACGGAAAATCCCGCAATACGTGATGCTTGCCGATGGCGATAACGAATTATTGATTAACTTTAAGAACCTCACTTCCGTAAGAATGCTCCTGGATACCGTAAAAAAACGGCAGGGTTTTAAACTCACCGAGTTCTTCTTTGGTAAGAACGGGGTTGTTAAAGATAGAGACGGTGCATACTACGCCAACCAGGTCGTATTGTCTTTTTATAACAGTGAAAAATTAAAGAATGAACGATAAACCTACACAACGCAATTTTATTCTCGGTGATAGCTGGTTGTTCTACAAAATATATACGGGCCCCAAAACCTCGGATACCATTCTCACGGAAGCCATCCGGCCCGTTGCCTTACAGTTGATACGGGAAAAAGTAATAGACAAATGGTTTTTTATGCGTTATTCCGATCCGAAACACCATCTCAGGGTTCGTTTTCATTTTAACGCACCGGATACTATTGGCACAATTATCAATCGCCTGTTACCTGCTTTCAGGGATTTTACGGATAAAGATCTGATATGGAAGATCCAGGCCGATACCTACAAACGGGAACTCGAACGCTACGGGCACAATACGATGGAACTTGCGGAAACCCTGTTTTTTCACGACAGTACCATGATAACGGAGTTCCTGGACATGATAGAAGGCGATGAAGGTGAAGAACTAAGATGGTTGTTTTCATTGAGGGCAATGGATTCGCTTCTCGACAGTTTCCTGTACACAGAAGAAGAAAAACTCGCCCTGCTGGAACGGTTAAAGACGGGATTCGGTGAAGAATTCGGAATGAGCAGACCGCTAAAAAAGCAGCTGGATGACAAATATCGTAAATACAGGGCTAAAATAGATGCGTTCATGGTCTTTCAGGCCGGGGACAATCCGGATTATGGCCCGATACTGGAAGTATTGGAACGAAAAAAACGTAACATAACACCCGTGGCAAATGCTGTTTTAAAGCACCGGGATGAAAAAACACTGGAAGTGCCGCTGAACGATCTTATGGGGAGTTACATCCACATGCTGATGAACCGCCTCTTCAGATCCAGGAACCGCATGCACGAAATGGTGTGTTATGATTTCCTGTACAGGTATTACAGATCGGCCATTGCGAGAAAAAAGAAAGGGAAGAACGCGATCGGTAATCGTAAGGAAATTGTAAAAAGCCAGGGAGGATAACAAATTCCTGCGGACTTATTTTTTTACATTTTTAGCCCCTTCGATAACCTTGGCCTTTAATCCTTCTTTGTAAACCAGTACTTTGTCCAGCACACATTTATCGCCGCTTCCGATGATCTGGGCGGCTAGTATCCCGGCATTTTTGGCCCCGTTCAATGCTACGGTGGCCACGGGGACTCCTCCCGGCATCTGCAGGATGGACAATACGGAATCCCAGCCGTCTATGGAATTACTGCTTTTTACCGGAACCCCGATAACCGGGAGCGGCGACAGCGAAGCTATCATTCCCGGAAGGTGTGCAGCTCCCCCGGCACCGGCAATGATCACTGAAATTCCGCGATCGTGCGCATTTTTACCGAAGTCGAACATTTTTTCCGGTGTCCGGTGTGCCGACACGATATCGACTTCCACCTCAATGTCAAACCCTTTCAGAATATCTATGGCGTCCTGCATAACGGGCAGGTCGCTGGTGCTTCCCATAATAACGGCTACTTTGCTCATTTTGTTCGGTTTTTTGAACTCCGGCTTCCTGTCATCTCGAGTGTAGTCGAGAGGTCGTGGAGTCGCTGGATTTTATTGTATTATTTTCTTCTTATAACAGTCTTAACAGACCACCTTAATGGTATTCTTCACCTTCTCCGCAATTTCCCTTGCCTTGTCGATGTCCTTGTTCACAATGGTCACATGCCCCATTTTACGAAACGGCCGGGTTTCCTTTTTGCCGTAAATATGCGGGGTTACCCCGTCCATTTTCATAATAGCTTCTATATTACGGTATATTACTTTCCCCGTATAACCTTCTGCCCCGGTAAGGTTTACCATGATACCGCCAACCTTACTGTCAGCAAGTCCCAGTGGTAATCCCAGTATGGCCCGAAGATGTTGTTCAAACTGGTTGGTGTAGCTGGCTTCTATGCTATAGTGTCCGCTGTTGTGCGGGCGGGGGGCCACTTCATTTACAAGGATGTCATCATCTTGCGTCCGGAACATTTCCACGGCCAATAGGCCTACGTGGCGGAACGCTTCGGATACTTTCAGGGCAGTTTGCCGGGCCTTTTCTGCCACAGTTTCATCTATTCTCGCCGGGCAGATCACATATTCCACCTGGTTCGCCGTGGGATGGAATTCCATTTCCACCACAGGGTAAGTGGATACTTCCCCCTTGGTGTTCCGGGCCACAATCACTGCCAGTTCGTTTTTAAACGGGATCATTTCCTCGGTAATGCATTCCACATCGGGCAGGTTGTCCAGATCGGTATGTGAGCGGATGACTTTCACCCCTTTTCCGTCATAACCGAATTGTGCGCTTTTCCAGACGAAGGGAAAGTCGATACTTTCATTTTCCAGTGCCGTACGGATTTCACTGGTATATGCATATCTCCTGAACACGGCCGTAGGGATATTGTGATCTGTGTAAAAGAGCTTCTGCCTGGCCTTGTTCTGAATGGTCCTCAATGTGGCGGGAGAAGGGAAAACCTTTATGCCTTCTTCTTCCAGTTTCTCCAGGGCATCAACATTTACATTTTCAATCTCGAAGGTGAGGACGTCCACTTTTTTCCCGAATTCATAAACGGTATCGTAATCCATAAGATCTCCCGTATAGAATGCATTACAGGCAATCCTGCAGGGAGCTTCCCTGCTGGGGTCGAGGACACAGGTATAAATATCGTATTTCCTGGTTTCGTACAACAACATTTTTCCGAGCTGTCCGCCGCCGAGTATTCCCAGTTTGAAATCGGAAGAAAAGTAATCCATGTATTTTGCGTTTGTATTTACCTCCGCAAAAATAATTATTTATACCGACTACTAAGGTTTTAACTTACCGAATTAAGCAAAGTGGCCAATCCGCCCCGCAAGCTCAGGACCTTTGCAGCAGGGTATTCCCGCAAAAACCACTGTGCGGCCTGCCTGCTCCTCACACCGCTCTGGCAGTAAAAGACAATGGTTTGATGGGTGGGGATGATATCGCAAAGCGATTCCAGTTGGTCCAAAGGAATATGGAGGTCCGGACTATCCGGCGGAAGCATATCCATACGGGAACTTTCCCTTTCCGAAGAAGTACGGACATCAACGACAGTTGTGTTTTTCAGATCGGAATTTATAAAGTCTTCAGAAGTAATTTCATCCATCACACCTTCATCACGGATACAGGCATATTCAACGTCGTTGAGGGCGTCCGGTATTTCCTGAACATTCTTACTGAATTTCAGTGTCTGGGTCTGCATGGTGAGGCAATCTATCGTCAGGAGTTTTCCGCTCAATACCTGTCCTATGCCGCAAACCATCTTGATCACCTCATTGGCCTGCATGGCACCGATAATGCCGGGCAGTACACCGAGTACCCCTATTTCCGCACAGTTCGGGGAAGCCCCGGGAGGTGGCGGAGTGGGGAAGAGACACCTGTATGTAGGGCCGTCCTGATAATTGAATACGGAAACCTGTCCTTCGAATTTGTAAATGGAACCGAAAACCACAGGTTTGTTACACATAACAGCGGCATCGTTGACGAGGTACCGTGTGGGAAAATTATCTGACCCGTCCACGATAATATCATATGAGGAAAACAGTTCCAGGGCATTTTCTCTGGTCAGCGCTTCGGGATATGCCGTTATTTGTATGTGCGGATTCAGTTTTTTCAGTTTTTCTGCTGCAATTACGGCCTTGTTCTGTCCGATATCGTCAGTAGAAAACAATACCTGCCGGTGAAGGTTGGACACCTCTACCTTATCATGATCTATAATACCTGTATTTCCCGTTCCGGCAGCGATGAGATAAGGAAGTATGGCAGAGCCCAGTCCGCCTGCACCGATGACCAGGACCCTGGCGTTTTTGAGTTTTGCCTGTCCGCTTTCCCCGATCTCGCTTAGTATGAGTTGCCGGTGGTATTGTGCGTTTTCTCCTTTAGATAACATGACGACTCTTTTTTAGTAGTATAAAGGTACAACGAATAAAGTATTTCGGATAAGGCAGTATTAGAAAATCGTGTATCCGACAATTACAGATAAACTTTTGTAATTTGAATCCCAGTATACATAATTCAGAATACTTCTGGATTGGTACCTCAATTCCAGGCTGTATTTATTGTTATACTTGTAACCGAGTCCCAGGGCCAGATGAGTATTTGATTTGGTTTCCAGGGTCCTGTAAATGGAAGAGTCATCAGACCGGGTAAAATCTATGGATGAATCGAGATCTGCATTGAATACCACAGAAAGATTGGCAAATAGTTTTGAGTTGTCGTCAAGAAAAAAATAATGCCGTACCGACAGGGGTATTTCAATCGATTTGTAATCCACACTTGTGGTAAGTTTACCCCCGGATACATTGTCGGCATCGATCGTTTTTTCTGACTTGTAATATTGATAAGTGGGCTCAATCAACACACTCCATTTGTTTTTGTTAAAGGGTAGAACAAATTCGCCTTCCAAACCGAACCTGAATCCCGGTTCATTGTCAAAATCGGTTTTTCTTCCACTTGATTGATTTCTGTCTATACTTAAGGAAGAGAATTTAAGGCCGGGCCTGAGGGTGAGATGGAACATCCTCTTGTTGTTCTTTTTGTAACTTACGAATTCCGAATGGGTACACGAATTATATTTCGTAAATAAATTAATCAGGGAATTTTTTCTGTATTCGAGTGTCTCCACTTTCCTCATGGTAATGGCATCGCATTTTAGTGACTGCCAGAGTTGTTGTTTGTACTGAATGTTTTCCCCTATTTTGTTTTCAGCGGCAAGATATTTTTTATAAACCAATTGCCGGATTTCATCTAAAGTATCTGTCTTAAAGAAGTAACATCTCAGGTTTCCGTTTTCATAATGGTATAAGCTGGCCTTACCTTCGATCAACACTTTTAAAAAAAGCTGTTCTTCTTGGAACTCCGGGGCTTTGTTACTACTTAATGAACCGATTCTTTCGTCTGATTTGTCAATTTTGACCGTCGCCCTGATAAATTTAGAGATCCCCGATACGCCAAACTCCTTTACGGATGCCATAGTTCCGGCCTTTGGGGAATCGGTTTCGGTTAGTTTATACTGAAATTCAGTCGGGTTGTTTTTCCAGTCGATATTTTTAATCAGGCACTCCGTTTTTTGTCCGGAATTATCAATAAAATATCCCTTTTCAAAAGATATTTGTGCATAGGATTTTACACTTAAGATTGTAGTCAGAAGGAAAAACAGTTTTTTTGTCATGCATTTAATTTTGTGCCACTGGGGTTTTTGCTTTTGGGTTAAGGCAATGGCAGGGGGAAACCATCTTTATTGGCGGATTAATAAATTTCATCAAACATACTAAAAAAGATAATATGGGAAACAGAAACCATTACTTTGATGTTTCCCTGCCTCACAAAATATCAATACCCCTTTTCCCAGTCTTTCCAAACCACTTCATAGCCTTTCCTGCGAATCATTCCGGCTATTTCCTCAGTAGTTCGCTCATCACAAATCTCGAACTGTTCCAGGGATTTCGGGTCTACGACATAGCCTCCGGGATTGGTTTTGGATTCTGCGCTTATGGAATTAACACCCAGCTTTATCATGTTATCCCGGAAGGCCATACTTTCCCTTGTGGAGAGTGAAAGTTCCACATCCTCATCCAGCAGCCGATAGGCAAAGATCAATTGTGCGAGGTCTGTATCCGTCATGACCACCTTGGGTTCCAGACCGCCGGAATGGGGGCGTAGCCTCGGGAAGGAAATGGAATACCGGGTTTTCCAGTATTTTTTTTGCAGGTACCTGAGGTGAAGTGCCGTGAAAAAACTGTCGGTTCGCCAGTCTTCCAGTCCGAAAAGCGCCCCGAGCCCTGTTTTATGGATCTCAGCCTGTCCGAGGCGATCGGGAGTGTGCAGGCGGTATTTGAAATTTGATTTTTTCCCTTTGGGATGATGTATCTTGTAGCATTCCTCGTGATAGGTTTCCTGATAGACCAGAACAGCGTAAAGCCCCTCGGCAATAAGCGCATTGTATTCTTCGGTTTCAAGGGGTTGTACTTCAATACTGATATTGGAAAAATAAGGACGGATAAGTTTAATGGCATTTTTTAAATAAGAGACACCCACGGTCCGGTTGGCTTCGCCCGTAACCAATAGAATATGATCGTATCCCTTTTGTTTGAGAAAATCGGCTTCCCGGAGAATTTCATTGTTGGTAAGTGTTCGCCGGGGTATCTTGTTGGTCAGGCTGAAACCGCAGTACGTACAGATATTCTGGCATTCGTTGGAAAGGTACATCGGGGCGTACATCTGTATGGTTTTACCAAACCGTTGTCGGGTAATACGCATACTTTCCCGGGCCATTTGTTCGAGGAAAGGTTTTGCTGCCGGCGAAATAAGTGCTTTGAAATCTTCCAGAGAGCGTTTTTTACAGCTCAATGCACGGTAAACGTCCGATGTTGTTTTTTCATAGATGCTTGTCCTGATCCCGTCCCAGTCGTATTTCCGGAAGACGGGGTAGAAGCCTTCTCCTGTTGCTTGTTCGTAAGTTCCTGTATTTTTTTGCTGAAACAGTACAGACATGGTTTTTGGTTTTTATTGATTTTCCGAAAGAAAAGAGGTAAGTGGGCTGCTCGCTTCTGCTCCGGTCTTAACAGGCGCCAGCCTTGCGGTGTAGGCTGTCCTTCCCGCCCTTACAGCCAGTTTGAAGGCTTCGGCCATGGCTATGGGGTTGTCAGATACTGCAATGGCCGTATTGACCAGCACGGCATCGGCACCCATCTCCATCGCTGCGGCTGCATGAGAAGGACTTCCGATTCCCGCGTCAACAATAACGGGTACACTACTTTGCTCGACAATGATCTCCAGGAAGTCCAGTGTCTTTAATCCCTTGTTGCTGCCTATGGGCGCGCCAAGCGGCATGACACACTGGGCCCCGACCTCTTCCAGGCGTTTGCACAATACCGGGTCGGCGTGGATGTAGGGCATCACGACAAATCCCAGTTTCACCAGTTTTTCCGTAGCCAGCAGGGTTTCTACCGGGTCCGGGAGGAGGTATTTAGGGTCGGGATGGATTTCCAGTTTTATCCAGTTTGTTTCGAGGGCTTCCCTGGCCAGTTGGGCTGCAAATACGGCCTCTTTTGCGGTGCGTACGCCGGAGGTGTTGGGCAGTAACCTTATTCCGGTTTTTTGAAGTGCGGTGTGAATGTCTTCTGTCTGATCTTCCGGGTTGACCCTTTTCAGGGCAACGGTGGCCAGTTCGCTTCCGGAAGCCAGTACAGCTTTATTCATAAGACTGGCAGAACTGAATTTCCCGGTACCGATAAAAAGCCGGGAGGTAAATTCCGTTCCTGCTATGGTCAGAGTGTTGCTTTGCATATTTCTGTGTTTTTAAAAAAATGTTGTATTTCTGTGATCGTTGCTTTCAGATCTGTGCGCCCGGGGGCAGATAACAACCCGGAAACAGCTATTCCCTGTATGCCGGTGTCCAGTATCGGAGCGATGTCTTCTCTTGTAATGCCTCCGATAGCCACCAGGGGGATATTGATATTTCTCTGCTGAAGTTGTTGTACAATACGTAGATAGCCTTCGAGACCAAGTACCGGGCTGAGGTTTTTTTTGGTGGAAGTAAAACGGTAGGGCCCCAAACCGATATAATCTGCTCCGGAATTGGTCTGGAGTTCAATATCTTCTATGGTGTTTGCTGTTGCTCCCACGATAAAACCGGGGCCGAGGATGTTTTTAGCTTCCCCGGTGGGAAGGTCGTTTTTTCCGAGATGGACTCCGTCTGCTCCCACGGCCTTGGCTGTAGATACGTAATCGTCAATAATGAGTCTGGCCCCGTACTGCCGGCATATCTTCAGTGCCTTTTTTGCCGTGTCAAAAACCTCCCTTTCATGACGGTTCTTAATACGGAGTTGTATCCACCTTCCTCCTGCGGTACATACCCTTCGGATGTTGTTAAGATGTTCTTCCGGGGTCATTCCCCGGGAGATATATTGAAATTCCATTCCCTTCAGTTTATTTCTGCCGGGGGAATTTTTAAGATAGTTATAGGTGTATTCTTTGGCCTGTTTGCAGGCAACTTCCAATGTGTATCCGCGGGCGAGGTATGCTCCTATAGCAGAGGAGAGGACGCAGCCGCTTCCGTGCCTGTCCGTATCCAGGATTTTTTCCGGATGAAAAACGACCGGAGACGAACCTTTCCTGTACAATATATCTGTTCCCTTCCTGTCGTTACGATGTCCGCCTTTAAGGAGTAGGTGACAGCGAGCAGTAATTTCTGCTATTGCCTTTTCCACATCGCTGTTTTCAGACAAAGCCCGGATTTCATCGTAATTGGGAGTTATCAGGTAACAATGGTCGAGTATCCTGTAAAGATCCCGCAGCTTTAATTTTTTATGAAAAACATAGCCACCGCCCGATTTCAATACCGGGTCCCAGATGATCCTGACATCAGGTTTTTTATCGCGCAGAACGCGAATGATCTCTGTTATTACCTCCGTATTTTCTATGATCCCGATCTTTACTGTCCCGATAGGGTAATGTTCCATGAGCAGTTCTACCTGTTCCGTAATGAGTTGTACATCAACCCATCTGCATTTTTTCAAAACCCGATCGCTCTGTACGGTCAGGGCGGTACATGTACTTAATCCGCTGACATTCAAATTTTCTGTTGTCTTTATGTCTGCCAGAATCCCTGCTCCGCCGCAGGGATCAAGTCCTGCTATCGTTAACATATAAGGTGTTGCCATTATTTCTGTCTTTTTAATTCCTTAAAAGCATCCTCAGGATCTTTGTTTTTCCATATATAGCCCAACAGGGCAGCTCCGGCAAATCCCTGTTCTTTTAATTGCGGGATATGCCGGGGGGTAATTCCGCCCAGAGCGATTACCGGAAAAGGCAGCTTTTCTCCCGAAAGGTTAAAAGCTTGCCCTTTGTACCCTTTTTTGCTGATACTGTCAAAAACCGGACTGAGAAAGGCATAATCGAAAAGCCCCGTACTATAAGACCTTATATCCGAAACGGAGTGAAAGGAGGCGCTCACGACAAATCCTTTTTCCCTGTAAGTCGACACCTGCCTGTATAAACCTTCTCCGTAATTTCTCCGGACCTTTTCCGGAAGATGAACCCCTTTGAGGCGGAATTCTCCCGTCACATCGAAATGCTGATGGGTCATGACCCGGTCGTGGTATATTTCGGGAATATGACCCAGTAACCGGGCCAGGGCTGCTGAGGTGATTCCGGGTTTCCGGAGGTGCAGTGTTTCCAGTCCGTTTTCGAACATCCGGATAATGCAAGGGATTTCATCCGGAGGGGATTGGGATTCCGGTGCTGTGATTACGATGTATTCCGGTGCCGGCATTTAATCTGTTTTAAACCGTCAAAACCTGAATGTTCCCTAAAAAGGCGGGTTTACAGGTATATTTCACTTCCTTTTTCGGTAAATTCCCTGGCTTTTTCCTGCATGCCCTGGTCTATTTCATTTTTTTCAAGGTCTCTTATTTCCTGTGATATTTTCATGGAGCAGAACTTGGGTCCGCACATGGAACAGAAATGGGCGACCTTGGCACCTTCGGCGGGCAGGGTCTCATCGTGGAATGCCCGTGCTGTGTCGGGATCGAGTGACAGGTTGAACTGGTCTTCCCAGCGGAACTCGAATCTCGCTTTGCTCAGGGCATCATCGCGATATTGTGCTCCCGGATGTCCTTTGGCGAGGTCGGCTGCGTGGGCTGCAATCTTGTAGGTGATCACCCCTGTTTTTACATCCTCCCTGTTGGGTAGTCCCAGGTGTTCCTTGGGGGTAACATAACACAGCATGGCCGTACCGTACCATCCGATCATGGCCGCACCGATACCGGAGGTGATATGATCGTAGCCCGGAGCAATATCGGTGGTGAGCGGGCCGAGGGTGTAAAAAGGGGCTTCCCCGCAGGCATCGAGTTGCTTGTCCATGTTCTCCTTGATCATGTGCATGGGCACGTGTCCCGGTCCTTCTATAATAGTTTGTACGTCGTGTTTCCAGGCTATTTTGGTCAGTTCGCCCAGGGTTTCCAGTTCGGCAAACTGTGCCTGGTCATTGGCATCGGCAAGGCTGCCCGGGCGGAGACCGTCGCCCAGGGAAAAGGAAACATCATAGGCTTTCATGATCTCACATATTTCCTCGAAGTGTGTATATAAAAAACTCTCTTTATGATGTGCCAGGCACCATTTGGCCATGATGGACCCTCCGCGGGATACAATACCGGTCACCCGTTTTGCGGTCATCGGTATATAACGCAACAGCACCCCGGCGTGGATAGTAAAATAGTCCACTCCCTGTTCTGCCTGTTCAATAAGGGTGTCCCGGAAAATATCCCAGGTGAGGTCTTCGGCGACGCCGTTCACTTTTTCGAGGGCCTGGTAGATGGGGACGGTTCCTATGGGGACGGGCGCATTGCGAAGTATCCACTCCCGGGTTTCGTGAATGTTTTTTCCCGTAGAAAGGTCCATGATGGTATCGGCTCCCCAGCGGCAGGCCCAGACGGCTTTTTCTACCTCCTCTTCAATATTGGAGGTGACGGCGGAATTGCCGATGTTGGCATTTATCTTAACCAGAAAGTTCCGCCCTATGATCATGGGTTCACTTTCAGGGTGATTGATATTGTTGGGGATCACCGCTCTTCCCCGGGCCACTTCGTCCCTTACAAATTCCGGCGTAATGGCTTTGGGTATAGCGGCTCCCCAGCTGTTTCCGGGATGTTGTTCGGAGAGTTGGCGGACTTCATGGAGTTTTTGGTTTTCACGAATGGCTATAAATTCCATTTCGGGGGTAATGATCCCCTTTTTGGCATAGTGCATTTGCGTGACGTTCTGTCCGGAGCGGGCGCGGAGCGGCTTCCTGATGTGCGGAAACCGGAAGGGCTCCAGTTTTTTATTGTTCAGCCTTTCGTTGGAATATTCGGAACTGAACACAGATAATTGCTTTACATCATTCCGTGATGCGATCCATTGGCTGCGTATGGGAGGAATGCCTTTTTCCACATGGATATCCGTAGATGGATCTGTAAATGGCCCGCTGGTGTCGTATACGGTCAGAGGAGGATTTTTTTCGAGTTCTCCTGTCAGCGAGTTTTTGGTAGTATCCAATGAGATTTCCCGCATGGGCACCCGGATGTCCGGATAGAGGGTTCCAGGGACGTATATTTTCCTGGAATTCGGTAGCGGATCCCGGGAGATCACTTGTTTGTCGGGGGTTTTGTCTTTTTTCATAGGGATTGTTTTATGGGTTTGTGTTAAGATTAAAGGTGGATTACGGTACTATCCGCCTTGTGTAGCTTGTATGATGAGGATGTCCTGCCGATTGGTAAGTGTGTAATCAGACCATTGATTTTGCGGGATGATTTCCCTGTCCGTTTCCCTTCCCGTGAAGGGGGGAGTACTGTCGGAAAAGGAGTTTACGGCAATAGCGATACCTTTTTGAGAGATATTCATTTGCCGGATAAGATCCTTGATGGTGCTTTGTGCGGCCATGGAGACGGCCTTGTCGTTGACATTTACCGTGATTGTTTCCATAATTATTGTTTTTAAACTTTATGGAACAATAGGAAATGCTTGTAACAGGTAAGAATATGTGAAATCGAAATCCGGAAAACAGATTTCTTTTCAAAAATACAATACTCGCCTTTTCCCTTCGCCGGTATTATCCGGATCAGGTTCAGAGGGTGTTTCTCAGCCTTATTCCCAAGCCTTATGATGTTCATTTGGCTTCAGGTTATAAAGCACCCCTAAAGTTCGCTGTTACAAATGTACATAAAATTTACGGGGATATTAAAATGGAAAGACAGGGATTTATAGCACTATACTATAAGGTATGAACAATGGCCCGGATGTATATTATGAGAACCTCTCCCTCTTGTTTAAAAAACTTTACTTTATAACGATCTCATATTCAGCGTGGAGGGAAAAATATTAAAATTTCGTATAAAAAATGTTGTAAAAGTAAGATAAAGGGTTCTATATTTGCACCCGCTTAGCGGGAGAATGCGTGGAGAGATTGGGGAGCGAGTTCATTGAGAGGAAAAGTTTTGAAGAAAAGTTTTGCGGGAATCAAAAAGAGTTATTATTTTTGCAGCCGCTTAACCGGAAAGGCTAAGTTTAGCGAGGGTATACTGAGGTGTATTTTTGCTTTGGACAAAGAAAAGATAAGTTCGTTGAAATATTGTTGACAGCACTTTTTTTTCATTCTACGGAATGGGAAGTAAAGGAAGATTTAAGCAAGATTGTTTTGAGTAAGATTTACGGATTAAGGACTTTTTAGAGTTTAGACGTATAAATAATTTAAACGATGAAGAGTTTGATCCTGGCTCAGGATGAACGCTAGCGGCAGGCCTAACACATGCAAGTCGAGGGGTAGAGTTTAGCTTGCTAAACTTGAGACCGGCGCACGGGTGCGTAACGCGTATGCAATCTGCCTTATGCAGGGGGATAGCCCGAAGAAATTTGGATTAATACCCCATGGTATTTAGAGGTGGCATCATTTTTAAATTAAAACTACGGTGGCATAAGATGAGCATGCGTCCCATTAGCTAGTTGGTATGGTAACGGCATACCAAGGCTACGATGGGTAGGGGTCCTGAGAGGGAGATCCCCCACACTGGTACTGAGACACGGACCAGACTCCTACGGGAGGCAGCAGTGAGGAATATTGGACAATGGTCGGGAGACTGATCCAGCCATGCCGCGTGCAGGAAGACTGCCCTATGGGTTGTAAACTGCTTTTGTACAAGAAGAATAAGACTTACGTGTAAGTTGATGACGGTATTGTACGAATAAGCACCGGCTAACTCCGTGCCAGCAGCCGCGGTAATACGGAGGGTGCAAGCGTTATCCGGAATCATTGGGTTTAAAGGGTCCGTAGGCGGGCTGTTAAGTCAGGGGTGAAAGTTTGCCGCTCAACGGTAAAATAGCCTTTGATACTGGCGGTCTTGAATATGTGTGAAGTAATTAGAATATGTAGTGTAGCGGTGAAATGCATAGATATTACATAGAATACCGATTGCGAAGGCAGGTTACTAACACATCATTGACGCTGATGGACGAAAGCGTGGGTAGCGAACAGGATTAGATACCCTGGTAGTCCACGCCGTAAACGATGGATACTAGCTGTTGGGATTTCGGTCTCAGTGGTTAAGCGAAAGTGATAAGTATCCCACCTGGGGAGTACGTTCGCAAGAATGAAACTCAAAGGAATTGACGGGGGCCCGCACAAGCGGTGGAGCATGTGGTTTAATTCGATGATACGCGAGGAACCTTACCAAGGCTTAAATGTGGATTGACGTATTTGGAAACAAGTATTTCTTCGGACAATTCACAAGGTGCTGCATGGTTGTCGTCAGCTCGTGCCGTGAGGTGTCAGGTTAAGTCCTATAACGAGCGCAACCCCTGTGGTTAGTTACCAGCGAGTAAGGTCGGGGACTCTAGCCAGACTGCCGGTGCAAACCGCGAGGAAGGTGGGGATGACGTCAAATCATCACGGCCCTTACGTCTTGGGCTACACACGTGCTACAATGGTCGGTACAGCGAGCAGCGACTGCGCGAGCAGGAGCGAATCTAAAAAACCGATCACAGTTCGGATCGCAGTCTGCAACTCGACTGCGTGAAGCTGGAATCGCTAGTAATCGGATATCAGCCATGATCCGGTGAATACGTTCCCGGGCCTTGTACACACCGCCCGTCAAGCCATGGAAGCCGGGGGTACCTGAAGTCGGTGACCGCAAGGAGCTGCCTAGGGTAAGACCGGTAACTGGGGCTAAGTCGTAACAAGGTAGCCGTACCGGAAGGTGCGGCTGGAACACCTCCTTTCTAGAGCAAACGCTCAAGAGGTCTTTAAGAGGTATTGCGAAAGGGATGATCTTGCTTAAAGCTGTCAATAAACAAAGATTAGCGGTTAAAGGTTTGGAGTTGGCACTATAAGAATCAGTGCTATAAAAAGAACCGGAGGCCAAAGGAGACAGTCTCGTAGCTCAGCTGGTTAGAGCGCTACACTGATAATGTAGAGGTCGGCAGTTCGAGCCTGCCCGAGACTACAAGTCGAGGGGAGGTGAGAAGCTTGTCCTGAGTTTACCGAGGGGAGCCTGCCCGGGACTACGGGAAGTATGAGGTTGGAAGTACGAAGTACAAATGGTGCAGGGGATGCTATGTAGCGTCTTAAAAACAAAAAAAGTTCATTTGATATCGTATTTAAGGAAATTCTGGAAGTTGGGAATTCAACATTCGTAATTCTGAGTTCAACATTCGGGATTTGCAATGGGGAATTAGCTCAGCTGGCTAGAGCGCCTGCCTTGCACGCAGGAGGTCATCGGTTCGACTCCGATATTCTCCACGTAGTGGTGAAAGCGAAAGGAGAAGTTTACCCTGAGTTTATCGAAGGGACTCCGATATTCTCCACAGGGCAATGCCCTGAGATGATCCATTTCAGGGATAGTGGTAAGAGGGTTACTGATGATTTTCGTCAGTGGCGACTCGCCACTGCCATAAGGTCTTTGACATATTGAGATAAAGCAAATACGAGCGAGATGCGACAATGTACGGAGGTACAGTGTTGGATCTTGTTTTAAAAAAAAGTAAAGAGCAAATTAGAAGTTGGATTTAAGGAATTAGATCTGACCAAAAGGTATCATAAGTTACGTAAGGGCGTATGGGGGATGCCTAGGCTCTCAGAGGCGAAGAAGGACGTGATAAGCTGCGAAAATCTGCGGGGATCGGCACATACGAAATGATCCGCAGGTATCCGAATGGGGCAACCCACTATACTGAAGGTATAGTACACCGCAAGGTGAGCGAACGCGGGGAACTGAAACATCTAAGTACCCGTAGGAGCAGAAAACAATAGTGATTCCGCAAGTAGTGGCGAGCGAACGCGGAGCAGCCCAAACCGATGTTGTTACGGCAATATCGGGGTAATAGGACTGCGATCTTGGTTGTATGCTGAACTGGAATCCTTTGGAAAGAGGAGCCATAGAGGGTGATAGCCCCGTATAGGAAAGGTCATATAAACCATAGCAGTATCCTGAGTAGCGCGGGGCACGAGAAACCCAGCGTGAATTCGGCGGGACCATCCGCTAAGGCTAAATACTCCTGAGAGACCGATAGTGAACCAGTACCGTGAGGGAAAGGTGAAAAGAACCCTGAATAAGGGAGTGAAACAGATCCTGAAACCATACGCTTACAAGCGGTCGGAGCCCCGATATCTATCGGGGTGACGGCGTGCCTTTTGCATAATGAGCCTACGAGTTACTGTTGCCAGCGAGGTTAAGTGATGTAGTCACGGAGCCGTAGCGAAAGCGAGTCTGAACAGGGCGCGGTTCATTCCTTGGGAATGACATACAGTTGGCAGAAGTAGACGCGAAACCGTGTGATCT